>CACXBO010000101.1 GCA_902765975.1 Oscillospiraceae bacterium | reverse complement strand
CAAGTCGCTTGAATTATCTCAGTTCAGCGGCTCGGACTGCGTTATCTTCCTTACCTGCTCAAAGGGAACTTACGTCCGAACCCTTATAAACGACATAGGCGCAGTTCTCGGATGCGGCGCCGCCATGTCGAGCCTGCGCCGCACTTCGGCAGGAGGCTTTTCTATCGAAAGTGCAGTTCCGCTTGAAACGCTCATAAATGCCGACGGGGATAACCGTCGCCTTTTCGTCCGTCCGACTGACAGCATTTTTTCCTCTTACCCTGCCATTCGTATCGAAGGTCGAGCGCTTTTGCGCGCGCTGAACGGCAACGAATTCAGCGTCGACGCACCGGACGGACAGTTTAGGATTTATTCCGATTCCGGAGATTTCATTCTCTTCGGCGAGTGCAGGAACGGCATAATGAAAACGATAAAAAGTTTTTTTGAGGTTTAGACTGTATGGAGCGAGTTATAGCACTCGGTTTCTTCGACGGAGTACATATCGGGCACGGCGCTCTTCTGAAGAAAACACGCGAGATCGCAGCAAAACTGAATATCATCCCCTCGGTCATAACCTTTGACGTTCCGCCGATGAAGAACGTGGAGCTTCTGACCTCTCCTGCTGACAGAAAAGAACTGATATCTCAGCTTTACGGCGTCGACGACGTTATACTGCTTCATTTTGACAAGCAGCTTCGCAATACGGAGTGGTACGACTTTGTGACTGTGCTCCGCGATTATTACGGGGCGCGGCATCTCGTCGCAGGATACGATTTCCGTTTCGGAAGAGGCGGAATGGGAAACGCCGGCAGGCTGATTCAAAAATGCGCGGAGCTCTCTGTCGGCTGCGATATCATCGGAAAAATAGAGCTTTGCGGAGAAGCAGTCACTTCGACAGGAATACGGGAAATGATCAGGGCGGGTAATCTGGAGAAAGCCGCGCTGTTTCTCGGGCATCCGTTCTCACTGTCCGGATCAGTCTGCCACGGCCGCGGTCTCGGTCACGCTCTCGGCGTTCCGACCGTCAACGTCAGCCCCTCGTCCGGTATGATACTGCCGCCGCACGGAGTCTACGTAACACGGACTCACCTGTCCGGCGGAGGCTCGTTTGAATCGGTTACTAACGTAGGCGTCCGTCCGACAGTTTCAAAAAGCGGGAGAATATCCGTCGAAACGAATCTGTTTTCGTTCAGCGGGGATCTTTATGAGGAACACGTCAGGATCGATTTTTTGAAATTTCTGCGTGAAGAGAGAAGCTTTGCCGATCTCGACAGTCTGAAAGCCCAGATCGAGCTCGACGAAAAAGCGGCAAAAGCATATTTTGAATAAAACGATCACCTCGCGGCATAATAACTGCGAGGTGATATTTTATGACTCAGAAAGAAATTCAGTACGTTGAGGACGCTCTCGGTCATTCGGAGTTCCTCAAGACCCAGGCTCAGACCGCAGTCGGGCAGCTAACCGACCCGCAGCTCAAAAACGAATGTCAGAAGCTCGTAGAGAAGAATAAGACCACCTTCGGCCAGTTCTTCTCTCTCGTTTAAGGGAGGTGTTGAAATGGACGACAAGTGCATTATGGAGAACCTGCTCCTCACCACAAAGGGAGCCTGCGACCTCTATCTTCACGGTGCGATCGAATCTCCTACGCCGAACGTGCATTCCTCCTTCAAGAACGCTCTTAACGACGCCCTTACAATGCAGGACAGCATTTATAAGGCAATGAGCGCAAAGGGATGGTACACGACCGACTCCGCGCCTCAGACAAAGCTCAACGAGGTAAAAACAAAGTATTCCCAGTCCGCAAACGCATAAAGGCAATCCGCCGGAGCACACTCGTGCTCCGGCGGATGCTTCATTATACCATTTTTGCGCTCATCGGACGGCCGGCAAGGATGTGGAAGTGGAGATGCGGCACGGTCTGTCCCGCCTCAAGCCCGGCGTTCGATACGACGCGAAAGCCGTTATCGAGGTGCTGCTCACGGGCTATATTAGATATTACGGTAAAAATGTGGCCGATCAGCGCCTCGTGCTCCTCGTTAAGCTCGGCGCAGGACTCGATGTGAGTCTTCGGAACTACAAGGATGTGCGTTGGCGCAAGCGGGTTTATGTCTCTGAAGGCGAGGCAGAGCTCGTCCTCATAGACCTTCGTCGAGGGTATCTCGCCCTCGATAATATTGCAGAAAATGCAGTTGCGGTCAAGCATCTCTATACCTCCTTATACAATTCCCAGCTTGAGAGCGACAAAGTTATCCACCATGGCGAGAGCGTTATCAAGCATAAGAACGTTCTTTCCGCCGCCCATCGCGCTGTCGGGACGTCCGCCGCCCTTGCCGCCGCAGATCGCAGTCACCTGACGGATTATATCCCCCGCCTTGACTCCGGCTGCTATCGCGTTTTTGCCGCAGACCGCCTGGAAGGTTATCTTATCCTCCTCTGTTCCGGCGATAACGGCTACTATGTTCTCATCCCGGCTCTTTATATCGTCGCCCATCTTGCGAAGCTCGTCTGCGGTCACACCCGAACGGGCTATTGTGAGGACTCTGAGAGTTCCGACAGCCTTGGCAGACGCCATAAAGTCGGCTATCTCGCCGGAGCGGAGCTTGTCCTTAAGGCTTTCAACGGTCTTTGAAAGCTTTTTCACCTCTTCGATATTGTTTCTGACTCTATCGAGAAGCTCGGCGGGACTCGTTTTAAGTGCGTCGGCAACAGTGAGAAGAGTATTCATCGCGTTCTCAAGCGTGTTATATACCTCAAAGCCCGTTACCGCCTCGATTCGGCGAACGCCCGAAGCTATCGAGGACTCGCTGACAATTCTGAACGGTCCTATCTTCGCCACGTTGTCAACGTGAGTTCCGCCGCAGAATTCGATCGAAAAGCTGTCGCCCATCGTGACGACTCTGACTATCTCGCCGTATTTCTCGCCAAACATAGCCTGAGCGCCGAGCTTCTTCGCTTCGGCGATCGGCAGCTCGCGTACCGTGACCGCGTCGCCGGAGAGTATCTCCGCTGCAACGATGCGCGCAACGCTCATAATCTCGTCGTTAGTCATTGCGGAGAAGTGAGTAAAGTCGAATCTCAGTCTGTCCGGCTCAACGAGAGAGCCAGCCTGATGTACGTGGTCTCCGAGAACCCGGCGCAGAGCTGAGTTAAGCAGATGCGTTGCGCTGTGAGCGCGCATAATAGCGGCGCGGCGGTCCTTGTCGTATGCCGCGGAAACAGTATCGCCAACGGTGAAGCTGCCGGACTTAACGACTCCGTGGTGCAGGTATTTGCCGCCTTTATCCTTCTTGACGTCGGTGACCTCAAATACAGAGCCGCCATTCGTAATAAAGCCGCGGTCTGCGACCTGTCCGCCCATTTCGGCGTACATAACCGTTCTGTCGAGTACGATAATCGCGGGAGCTCCGGCGATGATCTCCTCCTGAAGCTCGTTCTCGGATACTATAGCAAGCACCTTTGCAGCGCACTCTGATTCGCCGTAGCCGAGGAACTCAGTGGGCTTGTTGTCAAGTCCGAGATCGAGACCCTGCCATGCGTTCGACATATCGCCTCTCGCATCTCTGGCCCTTCTGCGCTGCTCCTCCATAAGCGCCTTAAAGCCGGTCTCGTCTGCCGTCATACCCGCGTCGGCAAGTATATCCTCAGTTAGATCGAGGGGGAAGCCGAAGGTGTCGTAGAGCTTGAAGGTCTCCTCTCCGGTTATCACCGTTTCGCTCTTTTCCTTATGCTGGGCGATAACGTCCTGGAGAAGCCTCATTCCGGTGTCGATAGTCTTGGCAAAGCTCTCCTCCTCGACCTTTATCACGCGGATAACGTAGTCCTCCTTCTCCTTGAGGTCGGGGTAGGCGACCGCATTCTCATGGATGACTGTGTCGCAGACCTTGTAAAGGAAGGGCTCGTTCACGCCGAGTAGCTTTCCCTGACGTGCGGCGCGGCGGAGCAGTCTTCTGAGCACGTAGCCTCTGCCTTCATTTGAGGGCAGAACTCCGTCGCCTATCATAAAGGTCGCGCTTCTGATATGGTCTGTTATTATTCTAAGCGAAACGTCGGTCTTGTGGCTCTCGCCGTAGCGTGCGCCGGTTATCTCGCTTACCTTGTTAGTTATATTCATACCGGTATCTACGTCAAAGAGGCTGTTTACGCCCTGTACGACGCAGGCAAGACGCTCAAGACCCATTCCGGTGTCGATATTCTTCTGGACGAGCTCGGTATAGTTGCCCTCACCGTCGTTATTAAACTGGGAGAAAACGTTGTTCCAGACCTCGATGTATCTGTCGCAATCGCAGCCGACTCCGCAGGTGGGTTTGCCGCAGCCGTGCTCCGGACCTCTGTCAAAATATATTTCGGAGCAGGGGCCGCAAGGACCTGAGCCGTGTTCCCAGAAGTTATCCTCCTTGCCGAGACGGGTTATATGGTCGGCGGGTACTCCGACCTCCTCCGTCCACACCTTGAACGCCTCGTCGTCGTCAACGTAGATAGACGGGTAAAGCTTTGCAGGGTCAAGTCCAACCCATTCCTCGCTTGTGAGGAACTCCCAGCTCCATTTTAGCGCCTCATGCTTGAAGTAGTCTCCGAATGAGAAGTTGCCCAGCATTTCAAAATATGTGCCGTGGCGGTCCGTTTTGCCGATATTCTCTATATCGCCGGTGCGTATGCACTTCTGGCAGGTGCAGACTCTCCTTCTTGGTGGCTCAACCTCGCCGGTAAAGTATGGCTTCATCGGCGCCATGCCCGAATTGATAAGGAGAAGCGAGGGGTCATTCTGCGGGATAAGAGAAAAGCTCGGCAGACGAAGGTGTCCCTTAGTCTCAAAGAAGCTGAGAAACATCTCTCTGAGCTCATTCAAGCCGAATTTCTTATGCATTGGTATCAGTCCTCCGATAGTTAATCATTTTCTATATACAGAACTCCGAGCGTGCCGGGTCCGCAATGGCTGGATATAACGCCGCCCGCACGGGTAATGTAGATATTGTCGAATCGCTTCATAGAAGCAAGCTCTTCCCTGACGAAGCCGGCAATCTCATTGCTTACGCCTGAGTGAGTTATGAAAACGGCGTCCTTATCGGCGCGCTTCAGCATCGGCTCAAGGTCCTTGACGTACTTTTTGATCACTGCGTCTATTTTTCCGCGATACTTGGCTCCGACGCCCATCTTTCCGTCCGCCACAACTATCTTCGGCTTTATGCCGAGAGCTGCGGCGGCAAGGGCGGAGACTGCGCTGCATCTTCCGCCGCGGTAGAGATAAAGGAGCGTATCTACAACGAAGCTTGCCCTGACGTTGGGAATGATCTTTTGGACTTCAAGCCAGATCTCTGCGGCGGTCATGCCGCCCTCCTCGACCATTGCCGCAGCCTTCAGAATCGTTAGTCCTATGCCGGTTGAGAGGTTGCGTGAATCGACAACGAAAACATGATCGGAGTAGTCGACGTCCTCGGCGGCCACTTTGAATACGCTGCATGAGGCGCTCATTTCGGATGAAATGCCGAAAAACAGGATATCGTCTCCAGCCTTCTTTGCCTCCTTTATAGCCGCCTCCGCGTCTCCCGGAGAAAACGCCGCAGTAGATGGCGTCGTCTTGTTTTTATCCGCCCACTCATAAAGCGTGTCCGGATTAAGACCGGGACCGTCCTTTACTGTCTTTTCTCCCATACGAACGTAAAGCGGAACTATCCTTATATTATGCTTTTCGATAAGCTCTTTTCCGAGGTCGTTAGTGCTGTCTGCATAAATTCTTATCATCGCCGTTCCTCCGATTTTCTCTTTTTAAGCCGAACATTATAATTATACACTTCCGTTGCGGATTTTTCCAGAAAAATATCGTGGTTTTTTGCCTAAATATTCACTTTATTGATGTCGGTAATACCTGGGATCTTCCTAATGTGATCGAAAAGCCTTGTCTCGTCGATCCTGAGCTTTGGAAGCAGAGTGATTTCTGCTTTATAGTCGTTCATGTCTTCGGTAACGCGGAGATTGAGGATGGCAAGGCGGTGATCCTTACAGTAGCGCATCGCCTCGTCGAGAGCGCACCTGTCCTGATACCTAACCGTTATCTCGAACTCCGGCATCGTTCTGATGTACTGCTCGGCATATCTGAAAAGTATCTGCGCGAGAAGAACGACGAATGTGGCGATCGCGGCGCCCTCATAAAAGCCCGCTCCTATCGCAACTCCGACAATACCGCTCGCCCATAGACCGGCAGCCGTCGTAAGTCCCTTGACCTTCGGCTTTTTGGTAACGATTATAGTTCCCGCTCCTATGAAACCGAGTCCGGAAACAATCAGCGCGCCGATCCTTGAGATATCGGAGGGCATTTTAAGGTTAAGATAGATATAGAGCCCGGTCATGGAGGCTACGCAGGCTGCGGATGTTACAAGTATATGCGTTCTGAATCCGGCGGAACGGTTTTTGAAGGAGCGTTCCAGACCGATGCCGCCTCCGAGAAGGAATGCAAGCCCAACGAGCGCAAGAATGATAATGAACACGGCAGGTAATACAGCCTCGTAAAAGCCTGCTCCGCAGGCAAGCCCCAAAACGGCGGAAGAGAAAAGTCCGATGGCCGTATTCGCGCTCGTCCAATTTGCATTGTACCAAAAAACCTCATAATATACAAACCTGTTTTTGCTGAATACTAAACAAAAAGCCCGACGCAGAGTCGGGTTTTTTTAACTATTCGACCTCAGTTAAGAGTAACGCCCATTATGACGGGGTTATGATCCGTGTTCACGAAGCCGAAGTCGCAGGTCTCGGCATAGTCTACGGTCACGTTTCCGGACACAATGAAGCCGTCGATAAGATAATACTGGAAGTCGTTTTTATCCGCTCCAGCATATGCTCTGTCAAGGCTGCGGCAGCTCGGGGTATTCTCATCCATAATAAACTGCCAGCCGTCGCCAAAGGAGCTGACGTCTATCTCTCCGCACGCCCACATCCCCTCGCGTATCGGAAATTTTGAAGCATCCTCGGAAGAGAATATCTGATTAAAGTCTCCCCCCGCGATAACATAGTTGCCCTTAGCTGCTTCAGCGCTCAATAGTTCCCTCAGCATCTCGGTCTGCTTTGCCTTGCCCGCTCCGTCGTCGTAAGCCTCAAGATGAAGGTTTATGAGCACAAGCTCCTTGCCTCCCTCAACCGGGATGCGGTTTATAGTCACGCAGCGCTTGAGATTTGCCATACGCACAGGCCATGCGAAAGGTATAGGAAGCTGAACTCTCTCAGCCTCTGATACGTTATAGCGCGAGAGAGTAAGAAGTCCGGAATCGACTTTCCCGATTGGCGGTATCGGATAAGGAAGGAAGGCTACCTTGAAGTTATTCGCAAACGTGCTGTCCATATCGGAAAAACGCTCTCTGAGGAGGGCGGTCTCGTCCACGTATTTTGAGCGATTGGAGTTGACGTCCGCCTCCTGTATAAGCAGAAGATCAGGCGCTTCAGAAGCAATTTTTTCCATTATCCCGCTCATATTCCCGTTCACTCTGTCGAGGTCGGCGGTATTGACCATCGTGCCGCCGTCCATGAAGAAGTCCGCGTTATCTCCGAGGGCTCCGTAGCCGATGTTCCAGGTCATAACCTTGAGCTGCGCTCCCGCGGGAATAACGTCTGCCGTCCCGTTTTCTGTCGTCAGAGTCTCGCGGTCTGAAGGCTTATATTCTGTTACCGAGAGGAATCCGACAAGCACTCCTATAATAAGCACGATAACGAGCAGCAACGTGCCGAACGCGCTGAGAAGCTTAGAGAAGAATCCTTTTGACTTTTTCATTTTCGCAGCCTCCTTATCCAATCTGCGCCTCGCGAAGAGGCTTGTCCCAGAATACCCGTCCGCCAATGCCCTCGGATGCGGCGTCTATCGTTTCTCTTATTACCTCAAGATATTCCGAATCGCGTTTTTTCGAGCGGCGGCCCTTTCCGTAATAAAGCTCCTTGGTTACAGCAGCGTCGTAAGATACGGCAAAGTCTTCTTCGTCAGTGTGCGGAAAAAACGAGGCGGAAGCCGTGTATCTTATCATACCGCAGTCGCTCTCTGCGGTGAGCGTCACAAGCGCGGCTTTTCTCTGCACCTCGCTGAAAACGCAGTCTGCGGCGAAAAACTGCCTGTAAATGTCGATAGTCTTCATAGGCATACCTCACATAGTTTCTTTATTACTATTGTATAATAAAAAACGGCGTCTTGCAACAAAACGCGCATTTTTTATTCTCGCATCAGTATTTTTTCAAGCTCGTCAGTCAGCTTTTCCGGGTCGAAGGAACCGGATATCTCCAGAAACGGGATCCCGTTCTTTATCGCCTCTCGTTTGAACTCGCGGCTGCACACTATCAGTCTATCCATATCCGGTCTGTCGTCCAATCTCTTTTCGATAGCGTCGGCCATGCCGCACACTAAGTCAAAGTTCTCTTTAATATAGTTCTCATCCATAACGATGAAGACAGAGCGTATCTTTTGCAGATACTCGGAAGAGAAGCTTTTCTTCCACTCGGCGGGGATATAGCACCCCTCTATGATAAGTTCCTGATCGTTCTCGCATACCGTCTTGATAAGCCCGGATACGAAAGGCCACATCCAGTAGCGCATCTCATAATCGTCCTCTACCGTGAGCTCTGTCATACCGCTCCGAATAAAACCCATTTTCAGATGGTCAAGGGATAAATACGGCACGCCTCGCCTCTCCATAAGCTTCTGTGAAAGCAGAGTTTTTCCGACGTGGCTCGAGCCGCCGATAAGATAAACCATTTTTTCTCCCTCCCAAGTTAGAATACGACCTGAAGCAAGAGCATATATGCGGCGGTCCCGGCAATAATGCTCAGTATAGTCTTTCTCTTCCATATCTGAAGAAGGACGACTATCCCGGTTGCGATAAGCTCCGGAAGGCCGAAGGGCATTGCGGTCACATTCGTCTCCCTGAGGCAGTATACGATAAGCATCCCTATTATCGCGGACGGCAGCACCTTGCCGAGGTAGGCTATGAACGGCGGAGTTTTCTTTCTGAAAACGAGAAACGGAAGAAACCTCAAGAGCATCGAGCCTATAGCCATAACCGCTATCAGAGCAGCTGTGTGAACGGGAGAGGTCATTTCATTTCCTCCTTCCCGTCAAGCCTGCCTCTAAGCAGACTGAGCGTAAGGGTTATTAGAAGCATGGCGGGTATGAGGAAGTTCTCCGGTCCGAATATAAGAAGGCTGATAAGGGTGCAAGCTATTCCGCTTATCGCCGGAATATGATCCTTCATCGTTATCCACTGCTCAACGAATGCCGAGATAAACAGAGCTGTCATCGAAAACTCTATTCCGCGCGAGGAAAACGGCAGCACGGAGCCGAGTATATTTCCGATAACTCCGCCGATTATCCAGTAGCTGTGGTTGAAAAGCGAAACAAGAAAACGGTATTTTTCAGGCTCGGCTCCCTCTGGCGTCTTTCCGTCGCAGAGAAGAGAATACGTCTCGTCAGTCAGGGAAAAAATCAGATACGGCTTGTATTTCCCCGAGTCCTTGTAGACTCTCAGCATCGAGATGCTGTAGAAAAGATGGCGCGCGTTTACCATTATCGTGGTCACCGCCGTCATCAATATCGAAACTCCACCGGAGATCAGATCTACTCCGACGTACTGCATACTGCCGCCGTAGATGAGTACGCTCATTGCAAACGCCCAAAGCGGCCCGTATCCCGCCTTTGACAAAAGTATTCCGAAGCCGATTCCGAGGACTATATATCCCGCGAGCACCGGAAGTGATTTCATAAATGCAAGCTTTACGGTCTTATTCTTCATTCTGTGCTGTCTCGCTCCCGTCTTTTCTCTTCTCTTTTCTAAGCGGCGCGGTATCCAGACTCTTTCCGAAAACGAAAAATCTCTGATAGAGGAATTCCGTGACAAGGTTCAGCGCCATAGCGAGGCCGTCGGCAAAGAGCGGCGGCCACATACACTTTTCGGTAAGCAGCTTGACCCCGAGAGTTGAAAGGGGCGTGTACACAGCGTAGTAAGCCGCGACCTTGAGCATGGCTATCGGCACGTTTGCGGCGGACTTAAACGTGAATTTCCTGTTCAGCGTAAAGTTCCAGATAACCGACAGAACAAGGCCGACGAGATAGCAAATCCAGCTTGAAAGCTGGGTAAAGGTCTCTAAAAGGTAGATTGAAACCGCCTGTATCAGTCCCGCGCTTATAGAGAACAGCACGAATTTAACCGCTCTCAGCGTCTCTTTTTTCTTCTGGTCACTCATATTCTTTAGCCTTTCCTGTTTCTGCCCCTCTGCCGGATACCCGACGCTTAAAAACGCAGGTCTCCGATTTCAGGTTCCCCTTTGAAATTCGCTCGTCACGGCTCACCTTTTCTTAGGCTCCGGCAGCTCGTCGTACACGGACTCCAGCAGCTTGCAAAGAAAAGCCCTGTCATCTACGTTATCCACGAGAAGCATCTCCTTCGCCCCCTCGTAAGGGAGTTCACGGGCGGCGTTCGGCATCATGCTGAGCGCAGAATCGACGGGCTTAATAAGGAATCTGTCGTCGTATATCCCTCCGATAACCTTGCCGCGGAGGTAAACGATATACTCTCCCATCATGGCCCTCGAAGAAACGCCGTCAAGCCCCGAAAGCTGCTCCATTATGAAATCACGGTATTCCCTGCTGGACGCCATAACACTATACTCCTTTTTTATCGGATACGTAAACCTTTTCTTTACATATATCGGAAAATTATTTTCATCTTGCTTGCGGTCTGGAAAACTGCTCCGGGAGATCAAGATAAAGAACGGGTTATTTCATCACACAGTGACCTCCGCAGGTGTATCTTAAAACAGTTGGAAGCGCTCGGCAAACTGGTCTTCGTCGTATTGCATTCCGTCGTAGCCCTCGATGCTGTACTGCTTCGCGCCGGGGAAGGTGATTGTCGAATGCGGCAGGCCCTCGGAGAATGGGCAGGCCTCCACATAACCGCCGCAGACCGTGCAGGTGTAAGCCCGGCCGGAGACCGTACCCGCCGGGGGAGTGTGCTTCTCAAAGCCGCAGCGGGTGCACTTGCAGCGCTTGCCACTGTCCGGGAAGCTGTGGCCGCCGAGCAGTTTGCAGGCCTTCCAACGGATCGCCCGTGTTTCAGCGTTAGCGGCGACGGCTTCGAGCACGGCCGGGTCCGTCTGCTCCGAGAGCAGGCGCCACACCTTGGTCCGTTCTATACCGAACAGCTTCGGCAGCCCGTCAGAACCGACTGAGAGTCTGTGCTCCGTCAGAGCCTGCGTCACGTCCGCAGGGTCTGTCAGTTTCCCGATCAGGCGGTCATATACATCGCTGCGGATGCTTCTCCGCTGCCTTGCTGTCCGTGCCAGTTGGAAGGCCCGATGGACGTCGGCGGGATCGCTAAAGCCCTCGACCTCTTCCATTGTGAAACTGCCGTCCGAGTGCGCCAGCAGGTCGGCATTGGTCTGCTTTTCCTGCTTTGCCGGTTTGACGTAAGGGCGCAGGTCCTCGCGCCACAGGGCGAGTTCAGACAGCGTCCGCTCGGAAAACCGGTTCAGTTCGGGGATCAGCTGCGAAAGCGCCTCCTGCGGGAAGTTCAGCGCCGCACGGTATCTGAGCCGTTCGACCTCCGCCGTGCGGATCACGGAGAGCAGCGTTTCCGGATCGGAGACGTCCTGAAGCGAAAAACGGGCAGCCATATCAAGTTTGTCCGCCTTGTCCTGAGGCGTGATCCAATACCCGACCGGCAGTTTTGCCAGTCGGTCAAACGCGGCCAGCCGGACGGACAGCAGCGGCGCGTACCGGCAGATCTCGATCAGGTTCTCCTTCCCGTAATGTCCCTTTTCAGCGTCCCGCAGCGCGGTCTTTTCATGTTTGCTTTTCCATTTCGGTTGAAAGAGCGGCATGACATACCCTCCTAAGTTTTGATTCAGTGGAAGAACCCCGACTGGGAATCGCCGGTGAAACTGCCCTGCGTCCCTGTGGATATCTCATACGACGCCCCGGCCTCGAACTCGAAAACGTCCGTCGTGGAATAGCGTCCCTCCGGGCCGAAGGCCTCCTCGTCCGAGATCCAGGTCTCGCCGCGGGCGACTTTCAGAATGTACTTGCCGCAGGGGAATGTCTTTGTGACCTCTTCTCCGGGCCCCAGCAGCACTTGGAACTCCGTCACGCCGGTCACGCGCACCAGCCGGTAGCAGACCGAGCCGCTTCCCGCTTTCAGATAGAGGCTGCTCGTGCCGGGGCCGTAGGGCGTGTTTTTAAGCTCTTCCTCGCGCTCGCGCTCTCTCGCCTCGACGTATTCCTCAACCGCCCTGTCGTCGGCGGGCACTGCAGGTGCGGTTTCCGCCCCGGCGGTCGCAGTCTTGAGATAGAGCGGCGTTCCGATGCCCGTAAGGTCGCAGCAATAGCACCCCATATACTCTGCGTCGTAACGGGCGTCGACGCGATAATCATAAGCATTGTAGAAGAGCCGTCCTCCCGTTATTCCGCGGATGGAAAAATCTACTCCGATAAAATCGTCACGATAGACATAGGATTCTTCTCCGGTACGGGTATCATAACAGAATAGCTTTCTGACCGTAGCTTCTCCTCCTCCGGCTTTCTCCTCTGCCTCAGTATATTTCGTGTAGAATAGATACGGACCGTATGGGAACATATCTCCGGCAAATCTTCCCGTAATGTAAGTCGGATATGGCTCGCCTATCTGATCCATTCGCATCAGCATATACTCATACTGTCTGAAATCCTCATATTCGGGCTGATCTTCCAGAGCGAAGCGGTAATAAGCCCCGCCCTCGCATACGGCAAAGCGGCTTCCCGTGCCTGCAACGCCCCACGCCCGCTCTTCTTCGGGATAATAGATATACAGCATAGAGGAAAGCGTGCGGTTATCGACTGCATAAATCCAAATATTGTTATCATATGCGGGATAGGCCTGAAGCACCTGAGTGTGGTCCGGCGAATAGCGGATTACAGTTACGTTATCATTATCCTCAACAAGGCAAAGCGCTCCATCCTGCACGAAAAACAGCTTTCCGTCCTGTATTCCGAGACTGTCTGCACCGTCCACATCGGAAACTATGCGACGTATTTCAGTTCCGTTTTTATCCACGGAACAAACAGAAGTACGCCCGGAAACGTCCTCCAATATAAAATAGACGTTTTCACCGTCCAGTACGAGAGAGTTGCAGCTTCCGCGGGCAAGCATAACCGGGTTTTCCATCTGAAGATCGGCGCGGAACAAGCCGTCCGTCGCCGGGTCGAAAGCCAGATCGTCGCCGGAATGGATTGTGAAGAAGATATGCTCGCCGTCTGATACGGCATGTTCCCCTATCCCCGTCGGGACAGACTCAAACAGAATCCGCTCCGGCTCCGTCGGCGCTTCATCCTCGGTTTCTTCAGGCACAGTCTGCTCTGTGGGCTCCTGAGTCTTCTCGGTTTCCTCTGAGTCCGGCTCGGGCTCAACCTCAACCTCAGCTCCGCGCTTTTGGCAGGCGGAAGCCGAAAAAATAAGCGAAAAAACAAGCAGAAACAGTATCAGCTTTTTCATAAGTATCTACCTTCCTCTCAATTCGCAGATAAAGCTCTGCATATATTCTTTTGCTCACGATTTCAAAAAGTCGACAGGCTCGCAATCTCCGCTGCCGTCAGCTTTGTCAACGAAGAACGTTATCCTTTCTGCTGTCGTGCAGTCAGTTCCGGTGTAGAAGTTCCCGTCCTCATATTTGCCGATCTCTACCATAACGGTGACCGAGTCGTCGCCGCTGCCCACGGTTATCCGGAACGTCATAGCGACGTCATATCGAACGTCAACGTAACCTACGGGCGACATATAGCCGCTGCGGAACTCGTATTGCGCCTGCTGCTCGCCGTCGGGAAGCCCCAGACGCCCGGCGAGTTCTTTGTCAAAGTCTATAATAACTGTCTTCCCGTCGCCGTTGAACGTCATCGTTCCAAAGTCGGAAACGAATTTTCCGTCGTGAGGAGCAGGCGCGGGCGTATCCGGCTCGTACGGACGGTTTCCCGTGTCGCCTCCGATCGGTCCGCCGTTTCCGCAGCCGGATAACGTGAGCATAAATGCGATAGAAACGAACAAAATTGCGAAAACGCGGCGACAGCTCTCTTTTCGGTTTTTGTTTTTACGCATACCCTGTTCCTCTTTTCATTTTTTTCTTTTTATAATTTCTTCATCATATATCGCGGGGCATATTCTGTATAGCCATGCTTCGGATAGAACGAATACGATTCAAGCCACTGTTCAGGCGGGTCGCCGAGATGTACCCTCGCGGTCGTAATGCCGCTTTCTCGCATTCCTGCCTCGATCGTTTCAAGTAGCGCAGAGCCGATACCCTTGCGCTTCTCCGAAGCCTTAACGTACAGACGGTGTAGGAACGCCTCATTTGTACCTTCTATCCTTGAGTACCCGCCGCAGCCGGTAACTCTGTCATTATCGTCCAGCGCGGTCCAAAACATATCTCCTCTGTCTATGTAATTTGTTTTTATATCGAGCAGATCCTCGTTGAGCCTCGGGACTCTGCCGAGCGCATCCTTTGCCTGTAAAACCATAAAGATAATATCGTCTCTGTATTTTTCTTTATATCGTATGATCTTCAAGAAAACACCTCACATCAGTTTAAGCGGAAATACGGAGGGCTGACGACGTTTCGCAGCGTGGTGCAGAAGACCCGCTATCCCGGCAAATCGCAGATTATCGAAGACTTATAAGGTACTTCTTGTGCTCGTCCGTTACCCTGTAGCTTTCCACAGCCTTTTGGATAGCTTTTCTGTGTACCCATTCATCCAGCCTGCGGTTTTCAAAGAACGAAACGGTCTCATCGTATCTCTTTGCAAGAGCTGTTGCAAAAAACCATGCAACCATCATTTTCAGATAATAATCATCACCCTCTGCGGACGCAGCAAGGTCAAGATACTCTTCCCTGAAATCCTCGCCCAGAAACTCATTCATCAGCATACGGAGCCCGAATCTGGCAGTATAAACATGCTCCGAAGAAATCCACTTCTTAATGAACGGCAAAAGCTTTTCATGATTCTTTTTGAATACCGCGGGCGTAGCCTGATCCGAAACAGGCCAGCAGTCAATATACGGAAGGAATCTTTCTACCGACTGAACGCACAGGTCGAAATCACGGATCATCGCCAGCATAAAAAAATGGATAAGATTTTCTTCATAGTACTTATGGGGCAGATCGTTCAAAAAAGCGTCTCTGTCACAGCTTTCAAAAACTGATTTGGCGATCCTCCTCAGCTCCGGTGTTCTGACGCCAATGATCGTCTCCGGCGGTATATTCGGAACCAGCTTGCTCTGAAATTCCCGATATTTATCGTCTTTTACTTCAAGTAGTCTTAACACTATAGTCATTCCCTTTACCTTCGCACTAAACCGCTCCATTTTCATCGTCTCGTCAAGTAGCGATTTTAAGTCTTTATCAACGACATAATAGCTGTGGTCTTTAGGCAGATCAGCCATGTTCTCAAGCCTTGATCACGGTATTCTTCATCGACGGTAAACCAGCCGTTCATAATCTTTCCTTCAGTTCCTTCTTAACTGTTTCCAAATCGCTACTGGTCAGAATAGGGATCATGCCATTGATTTCATCAATGCTCTTATCCCACCACTTGAATTGAAGTAGGATTTCGATCAGCTCCTCATCAAAGCGTTTTCGCAGTACCCTTGCAGGATTTCCTATGACAATGGTATACGGTGCAACATTGCCGCCTACAACGCTGTTTGCTCCTATTATCGCGCCGTCTCCGATGTGAACGCCGGGAAGAATAACCGCATTCTGTCCGATCCACACGTCGTTGCCTATCACCGTATCGCCCTTCAGCGGAAGGTCGCATTTCTTCGGCGGCTCCATATTCCATCCCTCAAGAGTATAGAACGGGAACGTCGATACCGCGTTCATCTGGTGATTTGCGCCGTTCATAACGAATTCAACGCCGGAGGCAATCTGAGAGAATTTTCCGATAATGAGCTTGTCGCCGTTCCACTCGTATAGGTGAGTCACATGGCTCTCAAACTCCGAATCTGCAATATAGGTAAAGTCTCCAACGATGATATTGGGATTTGTAATCATCGGTTTTACATAGATTTCTTTGTCATATCCGGCAATCGGGTGGATCACATTCGGATCAGGTGTTTTTCCGTTTTTCATAATTCAAATATTCTCCTTGCTGCTCCCAGCCGACTGTGATAGCAGTGCGGTTGCCGTGATTCTTGCTTTACTCAAACTCCGATCTTATAGTAAACCGCTCCGGCACATCGGTGATACGAATCATGTCATACCTGACTGATTGCCAAGCTTGGAAATATCTATCATTATTGCCCTCTCGCTCTGTGGAAACTTATCCACGCCACACTCGGCAAGCCGGAATTTGCAAATCTCTTAAACAGAATATCCCAAATTAATATCAAAAGGCGCAATCAGCAGTTTCTGCAAAGCTCTATTGTAGTTTTCAAAGAAGAGTTTTATAGCCTTTCCGTAGTTTTCTTTTGTGTCAAACTCCCAGAATGAGTAGTACTTTACGCACTTGACAATCTTGGTTAATTCTCTTGGAGGCTCGCCAAGTTCGGTTCCGTCTATAGTATAAAATCTCTTAAAATACTTAAGAGACATGCAGCCTTCGCATTTAAGCTGATTTGCGGACATTTCCTGAATCTTTGCTTCAAATTGCTCGAGTCTATCGGGCTTTACCTGAAAGAGTTTCATCTCGATAAAGGTCTTTTTCATTATGCGTCACCTTAAAGCTTCTTCGCTTCTCTACAAACTCAGATTTGTCATTTTGTTTCCTTCTTCAAATACGAAATCCGGATATTGTAGCCCTGCTTTTAGGGCATATCTCCGGTGCACGGTCGCCTTAACTTTTTCTATGACGCTTATTTCACCGCGGGTTCCCACTTGCAGCGGACGGGAGAGACGATGGAGCCCTCCTTTTTCATATCCGCCATCGCTTTGTCCACGACTTTTCTGTCAAGCCCGGTCAGCTCGGAGATTTTTCCAGCGTTCAGCGGCTCTCCGGCTTTCTTCATTGCCTCTAAAATGGTTTCCTTTTCGTTCATAGCAATTTCCTCCTGAAAAATAAT
>CACXBO010000100.1 GCA_902765975.1 Oscillospiraceae bacterium | reverse complement strand
TTTCGGTCTCGAGCCCTTCGACTTCATCGACGGTCCGTACTGGGCGAATATGTTCGTTATGTGCTTTTATACCATTTGGGTCGTGCTCCCCTTCAAGATCCTCATTCTCACGAGCGCCCTTGCCTCGGTCAATCAGGACTATTACAGGGCAGCTAAGGTGGACGGAACCCGTCCCTTCCGTATCTTCACTCGCATTACTCTTCCGATGATAAGACCGATGATATTCTATCTGATCATTACCGGCTTCATAGGCGCATTCAAGGCGTATTCCGACGTTGTCGCGATATTCGGCACCGACCTCAACCACGCCGGAGCATCCGGAATGAACACGATCGTCGGCTACGTCTACGATATGCTCTACGGCTCGACAGGCGGATATCCGAGCTACGCCTCGGCCGCCGCCATCATCCTCTTCGTTATCGTGCTTACGATAACCACGATAAATCTCACGATACGCCGCAAGGGCGCAAACAACTGAGGAGGTGAGAAAATGCCTGAATTTTCGATAGATAAACGGACTGCCGCGCGAAAAAAGACTGTACGAGTCCTGACCTATATCCTCCTCGTCTTCTGGGCGATAATGGTCGTTTTCCCCTTCTACTGGATGCTCCTGACCTCGGTCAAGACGACGGCGTCCTACGACAGCGAGGTCAGCCCCGTATTTTTCACTACGGAGCCGACCGGAGAGAACTATGCTAACGCCTTCACCGCAGTACCCCTTGCAAAGTATTTCCTGAACACACTTATCTTCACTCTCGTTACGACGGTCGTTATGCTCGCAGTTATCACTCTCGCAGCTTTTGCCTTTGCAAGGCTTGAATTCAAGGGCAAGAACCTTGTTTTCACTCTCTTCCTTGCCCTGATGATGATACCGAACGAGCTCGTCGTCATAACGAATTTCGTGACGATAACCAACCTTGAGCTGAGAAACACCTTTACCGGACTTATCCTTCCCTCGATCACCAGCGTTTTCTATCTCTATCTGCTCAAGGAGAATTTCGAGCAGATCCCGGACGAGCTTTATAAGGCCGCAAAGGTCGACGGCACCTCGGATTTCAAATATCTGACCCGCGTTATGATACCGATAGCAAGACCCACCCTCGTCACGATTACTATACTCAAAGTCATTGAGTGCTGGAACAGCTTCGTTTGGCCCCGCCTCATTACCGACGATCCCAACTACTTCCTCGTGTCGAACGGCATACAGGAGCTGAGGGAAAACGGGCTCGGAAGGGCTAACGTGCCTGCTATGATGGCAGCAGTCGTAGTCGTGTCCGTCCCGCTCATCGTGCTTTTCCTCGTCTTCCGCAACAAGATAATGGAGGGCGTTTCGAGAGGAGGCACGAAGGGATGAAAAAGCTCGCAGTTTTATTATGCCTCATTCTGGCTCTCATTTTGACCGGCTGCCACGGTGCTCTGAAGGCGGCCGATACCGCTCCCTCTCCCGAGGACGTCGGCGAAGACCAGTCCGAAGCTTCTGAGGACGTTGCCTCCGCGGTGCCGGAGTTCTTCGACGAGTCGAAAACATATAATATTACCTTCTGGGCGAAGAACGACACGAACAAAACGCAGGTCGCCATCTATCAGAAGGCGATAGAGGATTTTCAGAGGATATACCCGAATATCAAGGTTAATCTCCGCCTCTACACCGATTACGGTACCATTTACAACGACGTTATAACGAATATCGCCACCGGCACGACTCCTAACGTCGCAGTCACCTACCCGGACCATATCGCTACCTATCTGACCGGAAACGACATAGTGACGAAGCTTGACGATTTCTACTCAGACCCGCGATACGGTCTCGGTGGCAGCGAGGTCAAATTCGACTCGCCGACTGTCGAAGAGATCGTTCCCGAGTTTCTTGCGGAGTGCAGTGTGGACGGCGGGCTTTACGCCGTGCCGTATATGCGCTCGACCGAGGCCTGTTACGTGAACAAAACCTTCGTCGAGAAGCTCGGATATACCCTGCCCGAAGCTCTGACCTGGGAATTCGT
Source organism: Oscillospiraceae bacterium (assembly GCA_902765975.1). GTDB lineage: Bacteria > Bacillota > Clostridia > Oscillospirales > Oscillospiraceae > RUG626. Next base: position 2,506 of record CACXBO010000100.1, on the reverse strand, counting down.
CTGGGAGGTCTCCGAGGCTGCCGTCGCCAAGGACGAGAGCGGCACCTATCTTATTAACGGGCAGAAAACGATGATACCCTTCATCTACAAGTCCACCGACAATATGATGATACAGATGCTGCGTCAGAAGGGGGCAGGCTACTCTACAGACCGAGGCGAGGTACAGATATTCAACGACACCACCCGAGAGCTGCTTATGGAGATTTACGCCCACGCTCAGAGCCGCGCCTTCTCGACCTTCAAAATCTCAAGCTACCCCGCGAATTTCCTCAACGCCGGTCAGTGCATTTTTGCCGTTGACAGCACGGCGGGAGCGACCTGGATGGGCTCTGACGCGCCCCTCGTCGATATCGCGCCGGAAAACCTCGTCGAGTTTGAAACGGTCGTTATGCCCATTCCTCAGTTTGACCCATCCGACCCTAAGATGATAAGTCAGGGTCCCTCGCTCTGCATATTCAACAAGGCTGACAGGCAGGAGGTGCTCGCAAGCTGGCTCTTTACGCAGTACCTCATAACCAACGAGGTGCAGACGGCCTACGCGGAGACCGAGGGCTACGTCCCCGTAACCTTGAAGGCGCAGAACAGCCCGGAATACCTCGACTATCTCTCCCGCGCCGGCGAGGACGACGAACATTACGCCGTCAAGATAGCCGCCTCGAAGCTCTTGATGTCGAACACTGAGCACACCTTTACAACGCCCGTATTCAACGGCTCCACCTCGCTTCGCGACGCCGCCGGGCAGATGATCGAGAGCGTCACAAAATCTGCAAGGCGCAAGCAGAACGTCGACGACGCCTATCTCACAAAGCTCTTTTCCGATATGCAGAAGGAGTATCATCTCGATCAGATAACCGTAAAACCCGCGCCGGTCACCGACGGCGGCGATACTGAGCCCGGAGGCGAAGAGGCTGCATCCGCACCTTACCAGGATCCCGTTCTCGGACCTCTGTCCCCTGGCGCCAAGGCTCTCATAATTGCCGTAGCAGCGCTTTGGGTGATTATAGGAGCTTATAACCTCGCCGTTCTTATCCGCGAGAAAAAGACCAAAAGCTCTTGATTTATCCTGAATATCGGATATAATTACCTCAAGACCCGATCAAGACCCAAATCTATATCAAAGGAGTATAAAAATGAAGAGAATAATTGCTGTTCTTCTCGCCCTCTGCATGATCCTCGCACTTGCGGCCTGCGCCAGCGACAAGCCCGATCAGCCGAGCGATCCTGCGCCTCAGATCGATCCGGAGCCGACTCCCGAGCCCGAACCCGAGCCCACTCCCGAGCCCGAACCCACTCCCGAGCCCGAACCCGAGCCCACCGTCGCCGTTATGACCCACGCCGACTACGTCGCAGCCGATCTCGATACCGAGGTCACAGTTGAGACCTATGTACAGGCGCATCAGAGCTGGTGGGACAACAAGCTCACCGTTTACGCACAGAGCCCCGACGGAGCATATTTCATCTATAACATGAGCTGCTCCGAGGAGGACGCCGCCCGTCTCGTACCCGGCACCAAGATCCGCGTTACCGGCTTCAAGTCCGAGTGGGCAGGCGAGGTCGAGATAACCGACGCCACCTTCGAGATCCTTGAGGGCGACGCCTTTGTCGCAGAGCCTGTGGACGTTACCGACCTTCTCGGCAATGAAGAGGCTCTTCTCGCGCATCAGAACGAGTACGTCACCTTCACCGCAGTTGCCGCCTCTCCCAAGGACGCAAATCTTTCCTATTACTACAACTGGGATAATTCAGGCTCCAGCGGAAACGACATCTACTTCAACGTCGTTTCAGGCTATAAGACCTATTCCTTCACCGTTGAGAGCTATCTCACCGGCCCCGGCACCGATATCTATAATTTCTTTGAGAACGGCTCTTTCGTCCCCGGCAGCCGCTATAACTTCACCGGCTACCTCTATTGGTACGAGGGTCTCAATCCCCACATTGTTGCCGCAGAGCCCGCCAGGGAAAACATCACCGCGAACAGCGCCGAGGCTATGAGCTACGCCGATTACATCGCCGCAGAGCTTGAGACCGAGGTCACTGTCGAAGCTTACGTTCAGGCGAAGCAGAGCTGGTGGGACAATAAGGCTACTCTCTATCTCGCCGATCCCGACGGAGCTTACTTCGTTTACAACGCCGCCTGCTCCGAGGAGCTTTACGCTCAGCTCGTCGATGGACAGAAGGTTCGCGTCAAGGGCTTCAAGGGCGAGTGGGCAGGCGAGGTCGAGATAATGGACGCCGAGCTTGAGCTTATCGAGGGTACTTACTTCGCAAAGCCCGTGTTCTTCCCGGACGATCAGATCCTTGACTCCGCTTATCAGAACCGCTACTTCGGAATGACCGGTCTCACCGTCGTTGCCAAGGACGACACCGGCGCAGCATTCTACTATAACTGGGATAACTCCGGCTCCGACGGAAACGACCTCTATTTCGACGTTCAGTTCGGCGACGCTGTCTACAGCTTCACCGTTGAGAGCTATCTCACAGGCCCCGGCACCGACGTCTACGAGAC
>CACXBO010000099.1 GCA_902765975.1 Oscillospiraceae bacterium | reverse complement strand
CACACCACGCTTTGCAATGAAGCGTAGCAATCCATATTTCCCATAATCGCCAACATCCCCAAAGTATTGGTGTTTCATACCTCAGTTATCCTTTTCTCCACAAAACTAATGTGACGCACAAAGGCTGTTTATTCGGAAACGGTCATTTGCTGTACGTTATTATTCGGCATAAACGCTTCCTCTGACGCGTACGCATATGGGCTGCGCTCATAATCTGCGCAGCAGGTCTGCCCGGCTCTATCAGCGAAGTTTGTCGGTACGCAGCTTATATTGTGTCCGGCGTTCTTTTCACGAGCCGCCATATTCTTGCCTGTTCGGGACAGGGTTCACGGCGGATCTCGCTTTGAGCGCGGCTTCTGTCGCTGTTTCAGGCATATGGCACTGCCTTATGAGAGGAGAATTCTGTCGTTGTCGAGAGCGTGTCCGGCGGCCTCCTTGAAGAGGACGAGGAGATCGGAGACCTGAAGCTTTGCTCTCTCCTCCCCCGCCGCGTCGTAAATGACCTTGCCCGCGTTCATCATAAGCGTTCTGTTGCCAAGCTCGAGGGCGGTCTGCATATTGTGCGTCACCATAAGGCAGGTAATGCTGTTCTCCTCAACGACTTTCTTAGTGATTTCCAGCACCTTCTCAACGGCAGCGGGATCGAGAGCCGCTGTGTGTTCGTCGAGCAGCAGAAGCTTCGGGGCGTTGAAGGTCGCCATCATAAGCGTCAGAGCCTGGCGCTGACCGCCTGAGAGCAGACCGACGGGCTGGTGCATCCTGTCCTCAAGGCCCATACCGAGAAGCGCGAGTCTTTCGCGGAACTCCTCCTTCTCAGCCTTTTTCACCATTGAGAGCCATCCGCCCTTCCCTGCCGCGAGGGCAAGGTTTTCCTCGATAGTCATGCCCGGAGCGCTGCCGCGCATCGGATCTTGAAAAAGCCTGCCGATATCCTTCGCCCTCTTATGCTCGGGTTTGAGGGTTATATCCTCTCCGTCGAGGATGATCGAGCCCGAATCCGTGAAGAATTCACCTGCTATCGCTCCCATGATCGTGCTCTTTCCCGCTCCGTTTGCCCCGATGATGGAGACGAAGTCGCCGCGGTTTATGTGCAGCGTCACGTCGTCAAGTGCGGTCTTGGCGTTTACAGTGCCCGGGTTGAAGGTTTTGGTAACATGATTGAGCTTCAGCATTGCTCCGCCTCCTTCTCCGCCTCAGTCATTGCCTTCTTATGCAGCATGCGGCGCTTGAAGTCCGGGAAACGGCTTTTGAGATAAGGCGCGGAAATCGCTATTATTACGATGACCGAGGATACCAGCTTAAGCATAAACGCAGGCATATTGAATCTGAGCGCAATGGCGTATACAAAGCGGAATATGAAGGCGCCAAGCACAGCGCCTATGGCTCTTGCGGTTATTCCTCCCTTTTTTCCGGCGAAGATACCGCCGATAAGCAGCGAGGCGAGGGCAACGGTTACCATACCGGAACCGATGTCGATGTTGACTGACTTCTGCGACTGAGCGAGAAGGCAGCCCGAGAGCGCAGTAAAGCTGTTGGACACGCAGAGACCGACGATCGTTGTAAACGTGGTATTTATTGAGCTCGAACGCACCATATCGGGGTTATTTCCCGTCGCCCTTATCGCAAGGCCGAGCTTCGTCCTTAAAAACACAGACAGGAAGGCAGTCACGGCGGCTACGGCTATAACGGCGACGATGAGCTTGAAATACGGCGCGAGGAAGGTATTCTCAGTGAGCGCTTTCATCCCGGTAAAGACCGTCTCCGTCTTGTTCATGCTGAGCAGCGAAGAGCCGCCCATTATCCCTATCGTAACCGAGTAAAGCCCGGTATTGACGATGATGCCGGAGAGAAGGCTGTTTATACCCATCTTCGTCTGCAAAAACGCGGTGGCAAAGCCGGACAGCACTCCGGCAAGCATAGCCGCCGGGATCGATAAAAGCGGATGTCCGGCTATGGCTACCACAGCCCCGACGGCTGCTCCCAAAGTGAAGCAGCCGTCGGTCGAGAGGTCACAGACGTTAAGCATCGAATAGCTCAGAAACAGGGCGAGCACGGTGAGCGAGCTTATGAGCCCGAGCTCAAGCGCCGTCTGTATAATTCCGGGAAATGACGCAAGTGACATAGTACGTTCTCCTTAACAAATCAGCTCAGGTCGGAAAAGTTCTCCGCGGTGGTGATGGGCTGCACCTTGGTGCAGTAGGGTGCGAATGTGGCCGCGACGGTATCGTAGTCAAGGCCGAGGGCGGCGCAGGTCTCGGTATTAATCGTGGCGGTGCCGTTATCGAAGGTCTTTACGGCGAGAGTCGAAATATCCTTGCCGT
>CACXBO010000098.1 GCA_902765975.1 Oscillospiraceae bacterium | reverse complement strand
CTTTACGCCGGGGAACTCCTTGGTGATGTTCCTCATTTCAAGGATATATTCGTTATCCATTGACATCCCCCCGCAATATTAAGGAATAGCCGGCCCAAAGGTGAACCTGAGGGCCGGCCGAAAGACTTAGCTAATTAGGATCACTTCGCGGCGTCGATATCGGCCTGCTTGAAGTTGCCGGCGTCAATGTACTGCTGGAGGTTATCCTTGTCAAGAACGGTGACCTGCTCCTGGACGGAGGGAACGTCCTTGGTCTGGTTGTTGTAGGAAGCTGTGGCGTTAGAAGGAGTCTTGCCGCCAAGAATGTCGGCAACGAGGGCGACGGTGGTCTTGGCAAGGGTGGCGGTGTTCTTCCAAACGGTCATGCTCTGCTTGCCGTCCTGGATGTACTTGAGGGAGGCCATCTCGGCGTCCTGACCGGTGATGACATAGCTGGTGACAGCGGAATCAGCGGCAAAAGCGTCGGCAATGGCGCGGGCGGTACCGTCGTTAGGAGCAAGAATGGCGACGTCGCCCTTCTGGGAGGCCTCATTGGCGACGAGGTTGCCCTCGGCAAGAGACTTTGCAGTGGCGAAATCCCAGTTGGTGGTGATTGTGCCGAGGATGCCTGCAAGGACTTCATGATCCTTCTCGGCGTCGAGAGCCTTGCCGGTGTATTCGGCAATGGCGGGGCAGTTCTCAACTACGAACTGGCCGTTCTGAACGGCGGCGTTAAGCACGGACCAGGCGCCGGCAAAGAAGATGAACGCGTTGTTGTCGGTGACAGCGCCGGAATAGAGATAGAGAGGAACATTGGTCTTGCCGGCATACTTATCGATGAGGTACTGACCCTGAGCTACGCCGACTGCGAAGGAGTCGAAGGTTACGTAGTAATCAACAGCGTCGGTTCCGGTGATAAGACGGTCGTAGCAAACTACGGTGATGCCGGCGTCATGTGCCTTCTTGACGGTAGCGCCTGCGGCGGTAGCGTCGTGAGCGCAGATAACAAGGACCTTAATGCCCTTCTCGATGAGCGCCTCAACGTTGGTCTGCTCGGTCGCGGGAGAACCCTGTGAGAACATTACCTCAGAGGTGAAGCCTGCAGCCTTAAGAGCATCGGTGAAGGAAGCCTCGTCCTGAAGCCAGCGGGGCTCATCCTTTGTAGGAAGAACGATGCCGACCTGGACGTTCCCGTCAGTCTTGGTCTCTCCTGCGCAGGCGACGAGAGCAAATACCATCGCGAGGGCAAGAACAAATGCGAGAATCTTTTTCATAATATCCTCCAAATAGTTTTATTATTACTCAACGGCGATAAGCCGAGAATAACCGAAAAAAACGCAAATCGGTTGCCCTCTTGGGCGGCTTGCACCAAAACGCAGCCTTAATTACAGGTAAATTTTAGCGCAATCAACAATTAATGTCAATAGAACACCTCATTTTTGGAGAATGATACAAAAGTATTCCGCCGTTTTTGTGTATTATTCCGAGTCCTCTTCCTCGCCGCTGTTGACTTCCTCCTCTTCCTCTTCATATCCTTCTTCCTCTTCGCCCTCCTTGGTCTCCGTTTCATCTTCGCAGAGCTCGAACTTCTCCTTATAATGTCCTCCGATCAGGGCGATGAGTCCGAGGGCGAAAAGCGCGACCCCTCCGACGGCGAACACGCCCATAAAGATATATACGGGCGTGTGGCTCGTTTCGAGAGTTTTTAGCCCCTCAAGCATTTTGTATATTGAATAGAACAGATACGCGCCAACTATAAGCATAAGAATAAATGACGATCTCTTTCTCTCGTTCATCCAGTCGGTAAGCTTTTTCACGGTTTTCTCTCCCTTCGGGCGGCGGGCGCCGCTATGGGAAAATTATACCAAAGCGTAAATTTTGTGTCAACGCGGAATCTTCGTTTTTCGTCTATCCGGCGGAGTGCTGGCGTCCGGTGTGGTCTATCGTATATTCGCCCTTCAGTATAAGCTCTGAGACCGGGACTATCTCGTAGCCCTCGCTGAGAAGATACTCGAGGATATCGGCGAGAGCCTCTGGCGTGTGCTTCGCCGCATTATGGAAAAGCACTATGCTGCCCGGCGCCGCTTTTTGCGTTACCCGTTTATATATCTCTGCGGCGGAGAGGTCCTTCCAGTCGAGGCTGTCCACGTCCCACTGTATCGGCTCCATGCCCATACCTCTCACGGCTCTTATAACGTGGTCGTCGTACTCCCCGTAGGGCGGGCGGAATAGCGTCGGTCTGACGCCGGTTATCGCCTCTATCCTGTCGGACGCGGCGTTTATATTTTTCACGATCGCCTCGGGACCGAGGGCGTTGAAATGCGCGTGGTCGTCGGAGTGGTTCATAACCTCGTGACCCGCGTCCGCAAGCTCTTTCACGCTCTCGGGGAATTTCTCCGCCCACTGCCCGATAACGAAAAAGGTCGCTCTGACGTTGTACTTTCCGAGTATCCGTATAAGCTCGCCCGTGTCCTCGTTGCCCCAAGCCGCATCGAAGCTGAGGGCTATCATCTTCTGGTCGCGCTCAACGCTGTAGATGGGCAGCTCCCTCACCGTTGAGGACGCCGTCATCATATCCGGTATCTCAACGGCGGCGAGTATCGCCGCGGCGATAAGGGCGCATAAGGCAGCAGTCGCCGCGCCTCCGCCTCTTTTCACGGCTTTTTTCAGCTTGTTTCGAATTTCCCTAAGCATATGCTCCGCCTCCTCGTTTATTAAATAATATATGGCGGAGGCGGCAAAAAATGACCCATGAGAAAAATGAAGACAAGCGGGGCAAACTATGATACAATACGACCGATAATAAGAGCAGCGAAAGGAGGGCAGCCTATGCCCCGACGCCACGGAAGCAAATATTTCTCGTTTTCAGAGCTCAGAGGCCGCGGCTGGACCCGCGAGCTTGTGAAGGCTCTTCTGCCGCCGCCTCTCGTGCGCCGGGTGCGCGGAAGGGCCGTTCTCCTCTGGGAGAAGAGCGACGCCCTGAGAGCCGAGGAAACGGAGGCCTTTATCTCCGCCGCAGAGGTCTCGCGCCGCAGTCAGCCCGCACAGCAAAGCTCCGCCGGAAGATTTGCCTCAGACCTCAAAGCGGCATGGGACGTAGCGGAGAAAGACTCATCGCCCGGCTGCGTCCTCGCGGGGCTGTATCACAGGGCGATAATGGGCCGTCTTTCTGCCTCTCCGTCAAAAAAGCCGCCCCGCTCCTCTCAGGCGGGAGGCTACGTCTCGCAGTTCCTCGCCCTTGAAAGGCACGTCGACTTAAAGAGCGTGCCGCGCATACTCTCGCGCTTTGTGCTGGCGGCATACTGGTTTGAGGAGCATCCGTCGGCGGCGCAGTACGTCTCCG
>CACXBO010000097.1 GCA_902765975.1 Oscillospiraceae bacterium | reverse complement strand
CTGCGCTGCGAGGACGCGCTATTCACCGGCGACACTCTGTTCAGAGGGAGCTGCGGCAGGACCGATCTGCCCGGCGGCGATTTCGATAAGCTCATGGCGTCGCTGCGGCGGCTTGCCGATATTCCGGGCGACCTTGAGGTATATCCCGGACATATGGGACCGACGACCCTCGCCGTCGAGCGGGCGTATAACCGCTATATGAGGTACGCTAAGGGCCAATGAAGCTTTTACTGAAGGGACACGACTATAAATACGCGGCGGAGCAGATGCTCCTGACGCTGTTTCCCGGCGAGAAGCCGGAATATACGGACGCAGAGTCCGACTCGTCGGCGGAGATAAGCCTTACGGAGGGAGCTGAGTATGCGACCGCCGTTACAAAGCTTTTCCGGGAAGGAAAGCGGGCGTCCGGTTCTGCGAAGGTCAGGCTCTCCCGCCTTACCGGGAAGCTCAGACGCGACAGCCTGCTTTCAATGGCCGTAAAGCTATCCTTCTACCGCGCCGCGATGAAGCTGCTGCCGGAAAAGCCGGCGTGGGGCGCTCTTACAGGAATAAGACCGGGCACGATCATGACGAAGCTCCTTGAGTCCGGATTATCGGAAAAAGCCGCCGTCAGCGAGATGAAAAGGCTCTATTTTCTCGACGGCAAGAGGGCAAGCCTGCTGCTCGACACCTCCCGCGCGAGCATAAAGGTCAAGGAAGAGCTTGAAAAAGGAGATATCGGCATCTACGTCGGCATACCCTTCTGCCCGACCCGCTGCGCCTACTGCAGCTTCGTCAGTCAGAGCGTACAGAAGTCGATGAAGCTCATACCTCCGTTTCTCGACGCTCTTGAGCGGGAGCTTAGAGAGCTCGGAGGCGTCGTCCGCGAGCTTGGGCTGAGACCGGTCACCGTGTATATCGGCGGCGGAACTCCCACGACTCTGTCTCCGGAGGAGCTTACGAGGCTTATTGCCGCGCTGAGAGAGGCTTTTGACTTCTCGCACGTTCGGGATTTCTCGGTTGAGGCGGGGAGACCGGATACGATTACCGCAGAAAAGCTCGACGCTCTCAGAAACGGCGGAGTCACGCGGATAAGCGTAAATCCGCAGTCCACCTCGGACGAGGTGCTGAGGGCGATAGGCAGAAGCCACACGGCGGAGGATTTCAGAAACGCATATCGCCTTGCGCGCGAGCGCTTCGGGGGCGAGATAAACACAGATCTCATTGCAGGGCTGCCGGCGGATACCCCGGAGTCCTTTGCCGCCTCGCTAAGGGAGATGATAGCTCTCGGCGCGGAAAATATAACCGTCCACACTCTGAGCCTTAAAAAGGGTACTGCGATAACCCTCGGAAACGTGAAGATACCGGGGAAGGCGGAGGTCGCGCAGATGCTCGAAACGGCGATAGAGGAGCTTAGAGGAGCGGGATACAGCCCGTATTATCTCTACAGGCAGAAGAATATGTCCGGCGGCTTCGAGAACGTCGGCTGGTCGAAAAAGGGCAGGGAGAATCTCTATAATATAGTTATAATGGAGGAGCTTGCGACGATAATCGCCGCGGGAGGCGGGGCGAGCACAAAGCTCGTAGATACCGCGTCCGGCAGGATAGAGCGCATTTTCGACTATAAATATCCGAAGGAATATATCGAGGGGATAGAAAAAACCCTTGCGGATAAGGATAAGATAAGGAAGTTCTACAGGGAGGCGGAAAATGAGATACAGGATAGATGATATAAACGAGGAGATAGCGTGGCATCCCGCCGCCTTTGCCGAGAGATGTGAGGCGGAGTATGACGAGAGAGTCAAAAGGGCTGCTGATGAGATAGCCGCCAACGTGGACCGAAGCCCGGTCATACTGCTCTCCGGCCCTTCCGGAGCGGGCAAAACCACGACGGCGAAGAGAATAGAGGACGAGCTCGACAGAATGGGACTTGAGTGCCACACCGTGTCGATGGACAATTATTTCAAGACGATAGATCCGAGGACGGCGCCCCGTACTCCGGAGGGCGATATAGACTTCGAGAGCCCGAAAATGCTCGATATGGAGCTTCTAAACGAGCATTTTGAGGCGCTGCGCGAGCATAGGGAGATAAAGATACCCTATTTTATGTTTACAAGGCAGAAACGCTCCGCAAGCCAGTTCACGCGCCTTAAGCTGAAGGATAACGAGGTGGCTATATTCGAGGGTATCCACGCCCTGAACGACGAGATAACGGACAGGAACCCCGACGCCTTTGGGCTCTATATCTCGGCTATGGCGGAGTATGAGCTTGAGGGAGGCGAGGTCTGGAGACCGGAGTGGACGAGGCTTCTGCGCCGCGTCGTGAGAGACAACAACTTCCGCGGCTCGGACGCAAAATTCACGATGAGTCTCTGGGAGAACGTGATGCGCGGAGAGCGCGCGCATATAACGCCCTATATACACAAGGCGAAGGTAAAGGTCGATTCGACCGTCGCCTACGAGCTTCCGCTTCTGAGGAACAAGGCGCTGCCTCTGCTCTCCGATATCGAGGAGGGTATGCCGGGCTACGACGAGATATCAATGCTCGCGCCCTTTATCGAGGAATTCAGACCCATGCCGGACGAGTACTGCCCCGCGCAGAGCCTTCTGCGCGAGTTCATCGGCGGCGGCATTTACGAATACTGATCGGAATAAAAGAAATAAAAAACGGGCACGCTCTCAGCGTGCCGTAAAGAGAGGGGTGGACCCGTTATGGCCGAAAAATCCGCGCCCGCGCGGCGCAAAGGACGACTGAAGAAAATGGCCTTAACGCTTGCGTTCATCCTTCTTTTTTATATAGCCGGCTCAATAGCGGCGGCGTTCATCGTACCTGACGTGGTGTTCGTGCGCTCGGAGCCGCGCCCGGAGGATCTTGAGATACCTTATTCAGAATTTTCCATTCCGAGGCGCGAGACGGGTTTTATGTCCGGCTCAAACGAGCTCCGCGGCTATTACTACGGGGCGGAGAGCGCGAGAGGGCTTATCGTTTTCGTTCACGGTTTCCGCTCCGGGGCGGACGCGCATTTGCCGGAGATAGAGCG
>CACXBO010000096.1 GCA_902765975.1 Oscillospiraceae bacterium | reverse complement strand
GCCAAACGCCGTTTTGAAAGTTCAGAAATCCAGTATTTATGCGGGTTTCCGGCGTTTTTGCGATTATTCCCACTCGATCGTTGCGGGAGGTTTGCTCGTAATATCGTAGACTATGCGGTTAACATTGCTGACCTCGTTCACTATCCTCGTGCTGACCCTGTCAAGCACGTCGTAAGGTATCCGAGTCCACTCAGCGGTCATAAAGTCGCTCGTCGTCACGCTTCTGAGGGCGAGAGTATAATCATAAGTTCTGCCGTCTCCCATAACGCCGACGGAGCGCATATTTGTAAGCACGGCGAAATACTGGCTCATCTCACTCTCAAGTCCGCATTTTGCAACCTCGTCGCGGAATATCCAGTCTGCATGGCGCAGTGTATCAAGCTTCTCCTTCGTTACGTCTCCGATAACTCTTATCGCAAGGCCCGGGCCGGGGAACGGCTGACGCATCACGAGGTATTCGGGCAGTCCGAGCTCGCGCCCGAGAGCTCTAACCTCGTCCTTGAACAGCATACGAAGCGGTTCGATTATCTCCTTGAAATCGACGTGATCCGGAAGTCCGCCGACGTTGTGATGGCTCTTGATGACCGCCGCATTGCCCGCTCCGGATTCGATGACGTCCGGATATATTGTTCCCTGGCAGAGAAAATCCACCTTTCCTATTTTCTTTGCCTCTGCCTCGAAGACTCTTATGAACTCCTCTCCTATTATCCTGCGCTTGAGCTCCGGCTCAGAGACTCCTGCAAGGCGGATGAGGAATCTGTTCTCGGCGTTCACGCGCACAAAATCGATATTCCACTTGGAAAACGCCTTCTCGATCTCGTCGCCCTCGTTAAGCCGCATCAGACCGTGGTCAACGAACACGCAGGTGAGCTGGCTGCCGACAGCCTCTGCAACGAGAGCGGCGGCAACGGATGAATCCACGCCTCCGGAGAGAGCGAGGAGCACCTTGCCGTTCCCCACCTTGTCCTTTATCCTCTTTATCGCCTCTGTCTTATAATCGCCCATGCTCCAGTCGCCCTTTGCAGAGCAGACCTCGAAAAGGAAGTTCCTTATCATAGCAGTCCCGTTTTCCGTGTGATTGACCTCAGGGTGGAACTGCACTCCGTAAAAGCCTCGCTCCTCGTCACAGATAGCGACGTTGGGACACGCCGCGCTCTTCGCTATGAGCTTAAAGCCTTCCGGCACCTTCTCCATATAGTCTCCGTGGCTCATCCACGTTATTCCCGAATCGTCAAGCCCCTTAAAAAGCTTTGAAGCGGTATCGAAAAATGTCTCGGTCTTGCCGTATTCCCTTGCGGAGTCCTCGCTTGCAGCCGTCACTCTGCCGCCGAGATTATGCGCGATGAGCTGACAGCCGTAGCATATTCCGAGGATGGGAACTCCCATTCTGAACAGCTCCGGGTCAGCCTGCGGGCTTTTCTCATCGTATACGCTGCCGGGTCCGCCCGTAAAGATTAGTCCGATGGGATTGAGAGATTTTATAACCGAAACAGGTGTGGTATACGGCTTGACCTCGCAATAAACGCCGCATTCGCGGACTCTGCGGGCGATAAGCTGGTTATACTGACCTCCGAAATCGAGGACTATCACTAACTCGTTTTCCATACTGTGGCTCCCCTCATTTTTTGAAAAAATTATATTTTTATTTGTTCTTCCTGTCAATATCCAGTTTTCACCTGCATAGGCTGTTCCGAATAAGTTTTTTGGGGTGAAATGATGAATGAACTTAAAACGATAGCTCAAGGCTATTGCGGACCCGAGGCGGAGCTTTTGCAGCTTGCGCTTCTGAGAGCCGGATACCTTCTCTCCCGTCCCGACGGTGTTTTCGGATCTGAGACGGCCGCCGCCCTCGTTCGTTTTCAAAGGTTGAACGGTCTTGCGCCGGACGCGATCGCCGGTCCTCAAACGTGGTCAGAGCTCCTGCCGCGGCTCAGGGGCTACTTCGTTCACCGCGTTAGGCGCGGCGACACGCTCTTCCGGCTTGCCCGCTCATATTATACGTCTCTGCGCGCCATAGAGCTCGCCAACCCCGGCATAGACCCTTTCGATCTGCGCGTCGGCTCAAGCCTAATCATTCCGCTGCCCTTTCCCGTGGTTCCCGATAACGTGCGGCTTACGCCGACCCTTTTTGCGATAATTGCCGACGGACTTGCAAAACGCTATCCCTTTATCAAAACGCGGTCAATAGGAAAGAGCGTTATGGGGCGTGATATTATTCTTTTCACTATCGGGAACGGGACCCGCGAGGTCTTTTACAACGCCGCGCATCACGCCAACGAGTGGATAACGACGCCGATTCTCCTGCGCTTTATCGAGGAATACGCTCAGGCTTACGCGGATGGCGGCAACATATACGGCATGAAGGCGTCCGAGCTTTTTGAACAGAACGTTCTTTACGCCGTGCCGATGGTAAACCCCGACGGAGTCGCCCTCGTCACAGGCGAAATGAAGGATGGTGCGTATTACGACAAAGCCCGCAGAATAGCCTCTGATTATCCCTCCATTCCTTTTCCCTCCGGATGGAAGGCGAATATTGAAGGCGTTGATCTCAATCTTCAGTATCCGGCAGGCTGGGAAACAGCGAGGAGCATCAAATTTGCACAGGGCTTTACAACGCCCGCCCCCCGCGACTACGTCGGAGCTGCGCCGGTTTCGGCTCCGGAGTCCCGCGCGATATACGAGTTAACGCTTTCCCGCCGCTTTGCGATCACGATCTCATATCACACTCAGGGTCGCGAAATATACTGGCGATACCTCGAACTCGAGCCGCCGGGAGCGGAGGAGCTCGCCGCAGAGTTTGCCGCCGCAAGCGGTTACTCGGTCTCAGACGCAGTCTATAATTCGGGCTTTGCAGGATATAAGGACTGGTTTATCGACAGATACTTCCGCCCCGGCTACACCATAGAGGCAGGTTTGGGGGAAAATCCACTGCCTTTATCACAGCTTGACGGGATTTACCGCGACAATCTCGGAATACTTACCCTCGGACTAACGTAAAAGGCGGATCGTAAAACCGACCCGCCTCATTCTATCCAATTATGACAGCATCTTATAGAGAAGCCTGTAAAGCGTTTCCGCTTCTATTTCAGATAAATTAAGGCATTCCGCCATTCTTTCCGGAACGGAGACCGCTCTCTCCTTCAGGGCTTCTCCGGCTTGCGTTATGGTGACGATAAGGTTTCTCTCGTCCTCATCGCTGCGTTTTCTCGTAATGAGACCCTTTGCCTCCATCTTTTTGAGAAGCGGCGTAAGAGTCCCGGAGTCAAGATAGAGCTTTTTGCCAAGCTCCTTGACCGTTATCGACCTGCACTCCCAAAGCACCATCATTGTGATATACTGGGTATAAGTAAGGTTTAGCTCGTCGAGAAAAGGCTTGTATCGTTTGATGATGTCACGTGAGCAGGCATAAAGCGGAAAGCAGATCTGGTTTTCTAACTTAAGTACGCTGTAATTATTCTGGCTCATGGTTTCTCCTCCGAGAAAATGGGATTTTCGCTATGAAATATATTACCACATCGGAGAGTTTATCTCAATGACAATTTGCCGCTTTTGTGCTTATTTAATGCTTAATTATACGGCCAATGCTCAGGTGAAAAGTAGTCCGTGTAGACCCCGTCGAGCCCCAGCGGTCTCCAAGCCTCAAAGTCGCCGAGCGTATTCACCGTATGCGCATAAACCGGCGTCTCTCCCGCCGCGTTCAGAAGCTCCTCGGTCAGTCTTGAACAGTGGACTGTAACCGCCCAAAGCTTATGGCTCTTTATAAAGGCTCCCAGCTCTTCCGACTCGATCCCTATCCTGTAAACTGTCAGTATTACGTCCGGATAGCCCAGGGAGGTAACAGCTTCATATTCATCAAAGGAATATATTTGCGGAATTATCCTCGCAGATGCGCCGCCCAGTATGCTCTTCAGTTTTTCAAGAAGGGCGGCATTATCCTTCTGCTTTACGTCCGTGATAATATAAGCGTCCTTATGCCCGTCCATCCATCTTCTCAGTCCGCTCGCGTCAAGCAGTGTAAGGCTCATAAAGACCGGAGACGACAGGAACTCCTCTCTTGTCCTTACGCCCTCTGAAAAAAGCATACGCTCTGCCATCGACTCCCAGTCGTGGATCAGGACTATCTCTCCGTCAGAAGTCAGTTCAAGGTCAAGCTCAATATATCGGAATCCGTTCTTATACGCCTCATCAAGAGCTTCAAGGCTGTTTGAATAGCGGAACCCCCATATTGCCCCGCCCGCGTGGGCAATGAGCTGAGGGCGCTCGGAGGCTTCAAGCTGCTCACTGCGTCCGCTTGCGCCGCACGATGAGAAAGACAGAGCAGATATAAGAAATAATAGAATAAAAAAGCTCTTTTTCATTCCGTTCTCCTGCAAAAAAGCCCCGCTCCGCGGGGCTTTCCGATTTCATTATTTCGTTCCGAATATCCTGTCGCCCGCGTCGCCGAGACCGGGTACGATATATCCGTTCTGATTGAGCTTTTCATCGACCGCGCCGCAGTAGATATCGACGTCGGGGTGAGCCTTGCGGATGCACTCGATACCCTCGGGGGCTGCGACAAGCACCATCAGCTTAATGTGCTTGCAGCCGCGTTTTTTCATTTCGGTAATGGCTGCGTCGGCGCTTCCGCCCGTGGCGAGCATTGGATCGACGATCATAATGTCACGCTCTGCTATATCCTTCGGAGTCTTGCAGAAGTATACGTGAGGCTCGAGAGTCTCCTCATCGCGGTACATACCGATATGCGCAACTCTCGCCGAGGGCACCATGCGAAGCACTCCGTCTACAAGTCCGAGTCCTGCACGGAGGATCGGAACGACGGCTATCTTCTTTCCCGCAAGCGTCGGCGCATCCATCGCACAGATAGGAGTTTCGATCTTCTTCGTGGTGAGCGGCAGATCGCGCGTCGCTTCATAGGTGATTAGCATACCGATCTCGCTCACGAGCTCGCGGAAATCCTTTACGCTGGTGTTCTTATCGCGCATTATCGTAAGCTTATGCGCAACGAGCGGGTGATCCATAACGTGAACCTTTTCATCAAACATATCTCTATCCTCCGTAGATAATTAATTACTTGCCTCTTTTTGCAGCCTTTCTCTCTCCGCCTGACTGAGCCGCAGATATCTCGGCTCAAGGTCCGCCGCGTTTTCGGGCGCTCTGCCCTCCGCAGCCATCGCCACGCCCCACGCAGTCTGCAATCGCAGAGGCTCCGGCGCCAAAAGAGCAGGGAGCCCGGACTCAGTAAAAGCATTATAGCATAGCTCTGCTCCGTCTCCGACGAAATAATACGTTTTTCCCGATTCCTTCGCCTCGTCCATAAGCTTTGAGACCGGTATAGCTCTGTCCTCGGTCAGTCTCTCAATTCCGTCGCCGAGCGGAAGAAAGCAGGCGTTGTAGATTTCGCCGCGCCTTGCGTCCATTGCGGCGGCTATGACCGCGTCCTTTCTGTCTCTGAGCTGATGCGCCATTGCTTCGAGAGTGGATACGCCGATGCACGGCTTGTCGCCGCCCCAGCAAAGCCCCTTCGCGGCGGCGACTCCTATACGGATGCCGGTAAACGACCCGGGGCCGATGCTGACCGCAACGCAGTCAACGTCTGAAACCTTCATTTCAAGGTCGGAGAGCATATCCTCCGCCATTTTTAGAAGCGTTCTTGAGTGGGTAAGGGCGCTCGCCTGGAAAAACTGGCTTATGAGCCTTCCGTTTTCCGTTAGAGCGACGCTTGCCGCCTTTGCCGAGGAATCTATCGAAAGAAGCTTCATTATTTTATTAGTCCTTTGCCTGATGTACTACTATCTGGTTGAACGGGATCTCGATCCCCGCCTTATCGAATCCGATTTTCAGCTCACGGTTGAGAAGGCGCTGAGCCGTGAATATATTCTCTTCCCTGACCTCGGCGATAAATTTCAGGACAACGCCGCTGTCGGCAAGCTCCTGCACTCCGGAGTATCTTGGCGCAGATACGAAAATATTGGAATACTTCTCCTTAATCTGAGGAAGCAGACCGTCTATGACCTTCTCCGCCTTCTCAAGGTCGGTATCGTATGAGATGCTGACCGTCGCTACGGCAACGGAAGCCGCAGTGGAACGGTTCATTATATTGCGCAGATCGGAATTGTTTATGATCTTTACGTTGTTCCCGACGTCTCTTATCGCTGTCGTTCTGATACCGATGCTCTCAACAGTGCCTCGGAAGCCGCTGACCTCGATTATATCGCCCACGTTGAACTGGTCCTCGAACACGAGAAATATGCCGGTCACGAGATCCTCAACGAGGCTCTGCGCTCCGAAGCCTATAACGAGAGCAACTATTCCGACGCTGGCAAATATGGTGCTGAGATTGACGCCGAGCGCGCCGAGGCACCAGAAGAAACCTACGAGGAAGGTTATATACTTTATCGCGCTGCGGAGCAGGGTCACCGTGCTCTTTGCCTTCGGGCTCTTCGGATGCACGTGGTCAAGTATGAAGGAGATGACTGTCGTGAGGACTATCATCATAAGTATGATCGCAATGACCTGGAATATCGTAGCCCAATTGAACTGGAAGGTATCGGAGATCTTGGTAACGTCGCCGAATATGCGCATCCATGTGCCCTGAAGCTCGCCCTTCGTCTCCTCGGGAAGGAAGAAGAGCATTGCGGGATTGGTGATAACAAGGAACAGCAGGAAGATAACGACCCACGCTATGACCTGCGAGACCTTTATCTTGGACGCTTTTCTCTCTTTTTTGACCTTTTTTGCCGGCTCTGCTGCGGGTTCCGCGGTGACTGGAGCGATCACATTTTCATTTTCAGCCATTTGTTATTCCTCCGTTTTCAGTGTTTTCGGGTTCCGCGTTTGAGATTATAATATGCTTTGAGGGCGTTCCGTCCTCTTCAACAACTGAGAAATAGGTGTAAGTCACGGTCTCTTCCGTGCCGTCAGCGCCTGTAGTGGTGCTCTCGTTGGTGACTGCGCCTGCCGTGCCTCCCTCCAGGTGCATGCCCTTGAGGTAGTAAAGTCCCTTCTCGCAGGTCGAATCAAGAACGACGAGCGCGGCGTCGGAGCCCCATGATTCGATGCGGCAGCCGGGATTTACCATCACGCAGCTCATACTGTTTTCGGCCTGCAGGATTAGACCGGCGGACTGTGAACCGCCCTCATTGAGATACAAGCTGCCCCCGCCCTCAAAGGTAACGCTGCCTCCGTACATAAAGCCCCAGACTGAGAGTCTGCCGATATGGCTGCTGCCGACAAGGTTGATCTTGAAGCCGTTGCCCATAAGGTTTATCTCCATCCACGTGCACGAGAAGTTTGTGAGCGTGAGCGTATTGGTCGCGGAGTTATATGAAGCGCCTGCGATATTGACGATGGGGTTATATTCGACTATGTCCGCTCCTCCGTAGATAAAGCCGCTCTCCGCTCCATTTATATAGATATATTTCTCGTCGTGGTTTCCGTCGCTCCATTCAAAGAACGGGTTCGGATCGAGATTAGGTAGTGCCGGGAATGCGTCGTCGCCCTCTCTCTCGTCAACCGGTTCCGGTTCTGGCTCGGGCTCCGGCTCAGGCTCCGGCTCTGGCAGCACATGCGGCTCTGGTCCGGGTTCGGGTTCAGGCTCAGGCTCTGGGATAACGTGCGGCTCTGGCTCTGGCTCGGGTTCCGGCTCAGGCTCAGGCTCGACTATAGGCGCGGCCTGACCCGCAAGGCGGTCTATCCCGAAGCTGTCGTTCACGGCGACGACGGCTATCATCGCAGAGGCGACGGCGGCAACCATAGTAGTCTTAAGCCTGAAAGGCTGCTTCCTCCTCGGTTTTGACTCCTCTTCACGTTTCTCGGGCGGCCGCAGCTCTTCATTAAATTCATCGGGCGGCATTGAAAACTCCGGAGCGCAGGATCCGTACTCATGCTCCGGCGTGTGGTATTCGCGGTCCATACCCTCACTCCATTCCGATTCGGTCTATTGTTATCTCCCTTGTGTTTTCGCCTGTCTTTTTAATGCGAACGGTTATCGTATCCTCCGGAAAAGCGCCCTCTGCGTTCTCCGACCACTCGACGGCGCAGATCCCGCCTCTTGCAAGGTAGTCCTCCCAGCCGATCTCAAAGAGCTCGTCGGCGTCGGCGAGCCTGTACATATCGAAGTGGAAAAGCGGGACCTTGCCGAGATACTCGTTCACTATTGTGAACGTCGGGCTGGAGACCCTCGCAGTAAGTCCGAGCCCCTTTGCAAGCCCGCGCACGAACTGTGTCTTTCCCGCGCCGAGATCGCCGTACATCGCAATAACGTCGCCCGGTCTCAGTCTTTCAGCGAGAACCTCTCCGGCTTTAACGGTATCCCCTTCGCAGTTTGATATAAGCGTCATCGTCTTACCTCTCTTCTTTCAAGCAGTATATCACTAATCGCTCTTTTCTGGAAGAGGAAATAAATAAAAATCTTTACCTTTTTTTATTTTAATGATAGAATAGAGTGAAATTTTATCTGGGAGCATCATGCCGTGAAGAAGTTTTTCTCTCTTTTTTGGAATTATCTTAAAAAATCGGATACGCTTCTGCTCATGCTCTGCGTTTCGGCTACCGTATACGGAATTATCCTCATAAAAACGAGTACCGCGTATCTTTCCTCGTCCAACGCAGCCTCTGTCCAGATACTTTCCCTTTTCATCGGCATCGCGCTCTATTTTCTCTTCTCCCTCATTGACGTCGACATTCTTGCCGACAACTGGAAGCTTCTATTTGCAGCAGGCGTTGGAATGCTTGCTCTCCTCGTTTTCGCTCAGGAGGAGGGCGGCAACAGGGCATGGCTCCGATTTATGGGCATAGGTATCCAGCCCGCCGAGATAGTCAAGATTATCTTTATAGTTATAATGGCGAAGCTCATCGTTTCGTTCTCAAACGAACGCCGACTCGACCACGTTCTCAGTATAGGCGCCATGCTCCTTATTCTGATGATCTATTTTGGAATGATACTCTTTCTCTCCTCGGACCTCGGAAGCGGTCTCGTTTATCTTTTTATTTTTATCGCGATGCTCTTTGCGGGCGGGCTGAAAATCTACTGGTTTCTTATCGCCTTTTCAGGCTTTGCGATAGTTTCGCCCTACATCTGGAACAATTTTCTCTCCGACAACCAGCGAAACCGCATAATTGCTGTTTTCGATCCGCTAAGCGTCGATCCGACTGGACTCGGCATAACCTGGCAGGTCAATCAGTCAAAGGCTGCTATAGCCTCAGGCGGGATTCTCGGTCAGGGCCTCGGCAACGGTCAGATGACTCAGGCGGGAGCAGTTCCCAAGCAGAGAACGGACTTCATTTTCTCCGCCGCCGGCGAAGAGCTGGGCTTCGTGGGCTGCCTTGCTATCGTTATTCTCCTCGTCGCTATCATTATCCGCTGCGTCTACGTCGGGTATAAAAGCCACAGCAAGCTCGGAGCTCTCATCTCCGTAGGCGTAGCCGCCATGCTCACCTTCCAGACCTTTGAAAATATCGGAATGTGTCTCGGGGTAGCTCCCGTTATAGGACTGACTCTCCCTTTCTTCTCCTCGGGCGGCTCCTCCATCGTTACGAGCTTCGCCTGCATGGGCATAATATCCGGTATAAAGATGAAACCCAAGCCGGTTATGTTTACAGGGCGGTAAAAAGCATCAGTCTCTCTCCCATCTTCGCGGGAGAGAGATTTTTCTCGCCATTTTCCTTGATTTTTGTTCGGATAAAGCGTAAAATAATATGATGTGAATTATATTATATGTGAGGTGACGGCACTTGCTTCGTAAGCTCTCCCGCTCAGTGCGCGAATATAAAAAGCCCGCGATAATCACGATGCTTTTTATTATCGCGGAGGTAGTGATAGAAGCCATCATTCCCTTTAAGACCGCTGAGCTCGTCAACCAGATAAACGCCGGTCTCGACATGAACAGCGTTATTTCAACCGGTCTTGTTCTCGTTGTGCTCGCAATACTCAGCCTGACCTGCGGCGGCCTCGCGGGCTTCACCGCCGCGAAGGCGTCGACCGGCTTTGCAAAGAATCTGCGGCACGATATGTTCTATTCCGTTCAGCGTTTTTCCTTTTCCAATATCGACAAGTTCTCTTCCTCATCTCTCGTAACGAGGATGACGACCGACGTTCAGAACGTCCAGATGGGCTTTATGATGCTCATAAGGATAGCTCTCCGCGCCCCTCTGAACTTTGTCTTCTCCGTCGTTATGGCATACGTTATGGGCGGCGCTCTTGCAACGAGCTTCGTTGTGCTCATACCAATACTTGTAGTCGGGCTCATGCTCATAGCAAAGAAGGCTATGCCGGCCTTCCGCTCCGTTTTCAAAAAATACGACAAAATGAACGAGTCCATTGAGGAGAACGTCCGCGCGATGCGCGTTGTAAAGGGCTTCTCGCGCGAGGAATACGAGAAGGAAAAATTCTCTAAGGCCTCGGAGAACATCAGAAACGACTTCACCCGCGCCGAGAGGATAGTCGCTCTCAATTCGCCGCTTATGCAGCTCTGCGTCTACGGGAACATGATTTTCGTTCTTCTCGTCGGTTCGCAGATCGTTATAAAGAATCAGGGCTCGATCATAAACGTCGGTCAGATATCTGCTATGCTCACCTACGGAATGCAGATACTGATGAGCCTCATGATGCTGAGCATGGTCTACGTTATGATGACTCTTGCCGCGGAGGCTGCAAAGCGCGTCTGCGAGGTCCTGAGCGAAGAACCGAGCATCGTATCCCCCGATGATCCCGTGACCGAGGTCGCCGACGGGTCTATCGACTTTGAGGGCGTGAGCTTCAAGTATTTTGCCGACGCGAAAAAATATTCTCTTCGCGACGTCGATCTGCATATCGACTCCGGGATGACCGTCGGCATTCTCGGCGGCACGGGCGTCGGCAAGAGTACGCTCGTTCAGCTAATACCGCGTCTTTACGACGTAAGCTGCGGAACGCTCAAGGTCGGCGGGATAGACGTGCGCAGATACGATCTCAAGGTCCTGCGCGATTCCGTCGCCATGGTGCTCCAGAAAAATGAGCTATTCTCCGGCACAATAGCTGAAAATCTCCGCTGGGGCAACGCAGACGCGACGGACGATGAGCTGCGAGAGGCCTGCCGCCTTGCTCAGGCCGACGACTTTATAATGAGCTTCCCCGACGGCTATGAGACTCA
This sequence comes from Oscillospiraceae bacterium, assembly GCA_902765975.1. Taxonomy (GTDB): domain Bacteria; phylum Bacillota; class Clostridia; order Oscillospirales; family Oscillospiraceae; genus RUG626. Next base: position 45 of record CACXBO010000096.1, on the reverse strand, counting down.
CATAGAGCAGGGCGGCACTAACGTCTCCGGCGGTCAGAAGCAGCG
>CACXBO010000095.1 GCA_902765975.1 Oscillospiraceae bacterium | reverse complement strand
CGATCTCTCGGAAAACTTTGAGTATAAGGCGGCAAAGCAGGAGAAGAACCGCAACGACAGCCGCATAAGATACTTAAAAAGGATGATTGCGACGGCGAAGATTATCGACGCTCCAGTATCAGAGAACGGCGCCGTTTCCCTCTTCTCAAAAGTCAGGCTGAGGATGGAGGACGACGGCTCCGTCGAGGAGGTCATGATAGTGACGACGCTGCGCCAGAATCCTATGGAGGGCAGGATATCAAAGGAATCGCCGATCGGTGCGGCGATAATGGGCAAAAAGCCCGGAGACCGCGCAACAGTAAGGATCTCAGAAGAGTATTCATACGACGTGACCGTCCTTGAGGTGGAAGCAGGCACCGACGACCCGGATATCGACATAGTAAAGTTTTAAAAAGAAACGGGACTTCCGAATCGAAGCCCCGTTTCTTTTTATCTTACCGTTATACGCAGCCCTGAGCCTTCATAGCCTCAGCGACCTTAAGGAAGCCGGCTATGTTTGCGCCCGCCATGTAGTTTCCGGGCATGCCGTACTCCTTGGAAGCCGAATCGCAGGCGGCGAAGATGTTCTTCATTATGCCGTGGAGCTTCTCGTCCACCTCTTCAAAGGTCCAGGAGAGGCGCAGGGAGTTCTGGCTCATTTCAAGGCCGGAGGTAGCTACGCCGCCGGCGTTAGCAGCCTTTGCGGGACCGTAGAGAATCCCGTTTGCAAAGTAGACCTCGATAGCCTCGGGAGTGGAGGGCATATTCGCGCCCTCGGAAACGGCGTAGCAGCCGTTCTTCGCGAGAGCCTCAGCGCTCTCCTTGCTGATCTCGTTCTGTGTTGCGCAGGGAAGGGCGATGTCGCAGGGGATAGTCCAAATTCCGCTGCAGCCCTCGGTGTAGGTCGCGTTCGGATGAGTGGTGACATACTCCTTGATGCGCTTGCGCTCGACCTCCTTGAGCTGCTTTACAGCGTCGAGATCGATGCCGTCGGGGTCGTGGATGTAGCCGTTGCTGTCGGACATTGCGACGACCTTTGCGCCGAGAGCAGTAGCCTTCTCGCAGGCGTAGATAGCGACGTTGCCGGAGCCGGAAACGAGAACGGTCGCGCCCTCGAAGCTCTTGCCGTTCGCCTTCAGCATCTCGTCGGTGAAGTAGCAGAGACCGTAGCCCGTCGCCTGGGTACGGGCAAGACTTCCGCCGTAGGGTATGCCCTTTCCGGTGAGGATGCCGCTCCACTCGCCGGTGAGCTTCTTGTACATACCGAACATATAGCCTATCTCACGGGCGCCGGTGCCGATATCGCCGGCGGGAACGTCTATGTCCTTGCCGATGTGCTTGTAGAGCTCGCTCATAAAGCTCTGGCAGAAGCGCATTACCTCGTTGTCGCTCTTGCCCTTGGGATCAAAGTCGGAACCGCCCTTCGCACCGCCCATAGGGAGAGTGGTAAGGCTGTTCTTGAAAATCTGCTCAAAGCCGAGGAACTTTATAATGCCCATATATACTGAGGGGTGAAGCCTTATGCCGCCCTTGTATGGGCCGATCGCGTCGTTATACTGAATGCGGTAGCCGCGGTTGACCTGCACCTTGCCGTTGTCGTCGACCCAGGGAACGCGGAAGATTATCTGACGGTCCGGCTCAACGAGACGTTCGAGAACGCCGGCCTTGACGAGGTCGGGCCTCTTTTCGATAACGGGCTCAAGAGTCTCGAAAACTTCGGTGACAGCCTGAATGAATTCGGGTTCGCCGGGGTTACGCTTTTTTACGGTTTCAAGTACGGAAAGCATATATTCGTTTTTCATACGTTTTTTCCTCCTGACTGTTTTGCAATTACGCTAATCCGCATTGTAATACCGCCCGAAATCCATGTCAAGAATTTTATTCAATAAAATAATTGCAGATTACGCGCATATATAGGGCGAAAATCACGAAATATGCAAGAACGCGCCGATAGGCTATGCGAAATCAGATCGGGCTTGAGAAAAGTGCAGGCAAAAAAGTGTACTATATATTGCATTGTTATTCATTCGATAAAAATACTTTCACAAAAAACAGATTGACAGCATTATCTAACAATTATAAAATATAGAATATCAAATAGGAAGAGTGTGATTAATATGAGAAGCAACGATCAAGGCACATACAGACGCGGTCTTCTTCCATTGGCGGTACTTTCTCTTCTCAAGAACGGAGAGAAGTATGGTTACGAATTAGTTCAGGATATCAACCGCTACACCGACGGTGCAATCACAACGCAGGAGGGTTCGCTTTATCCGGTGCTGTATAAGCTGTTGGAGGAGGGGCATATCGCAGACGAGAGAAGGCTCGTTGGCAAGAGGATGATGAGGGTCTACTACCATATCCAGCCCAGCGGCGAGGAACTTCGCAAGCAGCTTGAGGCTGAATACAGGTCTGTGACTGCGGGAATGTTCAAGCTGATAGAAACGGAATAAAAAGAAAAAGAGCTGTCCGGGCGCTGATTGAAGCGCCCGGATTTTTTATGCCGCTTTGTCGTAAAGACCTGCGTTTCTGCACTCACTTAGCATATCGTCTATCGCTATGCCGTAACCCTTGGTCGGATCGGCAACGAGAACGTGCGTAACGGCGCCGATAAGCTTTCCGTCCTGAATAATAGGGCTTCCGGACATACCCTGTACGATACCTCCGGTAAGAGCCAGAAGCTCCGAGTCGGTGACTCGGATAAGCATAGACCGCATATCCTCGGATTTCGTGTATACGCTTTCGATCTTGACCGAGTATTGCTTGACCGCTCCGCTTGCTGCGGAGAGTATTATGGCATCTCCCTCGCGTATCTCAGACCTTGAGGCGACGGGTATCGGACATTGAGACAACGCAGGGCTCTCCTTCAATAGTCCGAATATGCCTGCCTGAGAGTTGGTCGTTATTTCCCCGTTATTCTCGGATAAATCTATGCTGCCGCCGAGCTGACCGGGAGCTCCCGCCTTTCCGGGCACAACGCCGCTTATCACAGCGGGGTGTATGCTGCCGTCACAGAAATCTCCCGTGTCTTCCGAAACCGGGTGCCCGAGCGCGCCGAAAACGTCGGATTCCGGATCGTAAAACGTTATCGTTCCGATTCCGTTTATTCCGTCCTTTGCCCATATTCCCAAGAGAGCCGTTCCGTCCCTGACTATGGGCTTGACGACCGCCGAAAGCGTAGAGCCGTTTCTTTTGAATTTTACTCTCAGCTCCCGGCCGCCCTGCTCTCTCAGTGCGAGGGCAATATCCGCAACCGTTTCTATCTTTTTCCCGCCGGCCTCGATGATAACGTCTCCTGCTTTCATGCCCGCGTTTCCTGCAGGTGAATAAGAGCCGTCTTCTGTCTCTATATAAGACAGCTCAGAGATCTCCACGCCCTCCGTTTTAATGCTGATGCCGACGACCTCTCCCATCGGTACAAGCTCCTTCGGAAGCTCTGCTGCAAGCGCGGGAGCCGCGGTGAGCATCGCAAAAAGAAAAACGGCCGCCGTCTTTTTTAGCTTCAATTTTTCAGTCTCCTTTCATATAAGATCGCGGAACAGACTTATCATCCCCGAACGGAGAGAAAGAAGTATAGTCAAAAAATCTCGTTTTTGCCTTTCTGAAAATTCAGATGTAAATGATCAAGCCGCCCGCTTTTATTATTCCGCAAATTACAGCCAATTCTCATATAAATATCCCCTAAAATGCCGAAAGCATCAGCCAAAGGTAAACATAGGAAAAAATTTTCAAATTTTTCCAAATTGCTATTGCAAATGCTGTCTCAATGTGTTACATTATACTCAACCGGGGTTTGTGGAATGAAATTCTACAATGGAGGTTATATGGATGAATGACAAAATAAACATAGTAGTGGCGGATGCCGGCGATGATTTCCGGGATCTTCTCTGCGAGAGGCTCGGGAACGAGCCCGACATAGCGGTGATCGGAAAGACTGGCAGCGGAAGAGAGGCGCTTGAGCTCATCAAGGCGCAAAAGCCGGACGTAGCGGTCCTTGATCTGGTGCTCAGGGAGCTTGACGGTCTTGAGCTTATCGAGAGCATCTCGAAGCTTCAGGAGTCGGAAAGGCCGGCGATAATAGTCGTATCCGGTCTCGTCGGTGAGAAAACGGTGAACGCTGCGGCCGAGCTCGGAGCGGAATATTATCTGACTAAGCCCTGCGGCTCCGACCAGATTGCAAGGCGAATAAGGCAGCTTATGGGCAGGACACGCGACGAAAATGACGAAAAGCTCTCGCGCAGAAAGGACAGAGCCGACCTTGAGGCGGGAGTTACCGAGATCATCCATGAGATTGGCATCCCCGCGCACATAAAGGGTTACCAATATCTGCGCGAGGCTATAGTATACGCCATCAACGATATGGAGGTGCTGAGCGCAGTGACGAAGGTGCTGTACCCGGAGGTGGCCGCAAGGTTCGGCACGACTTCATCAAGAGTTGAGCGCGCTATAAGGCACGCAATTGAGGTTGCATGGGACAGAGGCGACGTCGAGGTGCTTCAGAAATACTTCGGATATACGGTATCCGGCATGAAGGGCAAGCCGACAAATTCGGAGTTCATCGCCATGATAGCCGACAGGTTCTATCTCAAGCGTAAGCAAAGCGGAATAATTATGTAAACTTATCAACAGACATCAAAGCGGAGGCGTCACAGGCGCCTCCGCTTTTTTATGTAATAGTTCAGAGCAAAGTCAAATAGAATTAAGCGGAAAGGGGGACGAGCCGTGACTTATTCAAGCGCAGTCGAGCGGTTCGACAGAGCGGCGCTTCTCCTGCCGCACAGCATCAGAGAGCGCGCGCGGGAGATGAAGAGGGAGAGCCGGGAGAAATGCGAGGAATTCCGACTCAGGATAGGCTGTCCGGCATCCGCTGTTATGCCCGAGGGCGAGAAGAGCCTCGGAGGAGATCCGGTGACTAAAAGAGAGCTCTGCTTTGTTCTCGAGGCGGCTACCGGAGCGTCGATGCACACGGCGTCTCAGAAGATAGCAGAGGGCTTTATAACGGCGAAGGGCGGATTTCGGGTCGGTCTCTGCGGGACAGTGGGAACGTCCGGCGGAGAAGTCTCTGGCTTTTCCTCCGTCTCATCCGCCGCCATCAGAATATCGAGGGAGATGGTCGGCGCTTCCGAGCCGGTGATAGATGCGGTCTTTCCCGCGGGAAGGCTGAAATCGACGCTTATAATATCGCCTCCGGGCGGCGGAAAGACTACTCTGCTGCGCGATATTGTAAGACATATCTCATCCGCTGACGGTGGACCGAGGGTCGGGCTCTGCGACGAGAGAAGCGAGATAGCCGCCTTTTATGAGGGAGAGCCGATGATGGACGTTGGAAAAAGGACTGACGTTCTGGACGGCTGCCCGAAGGCAAAGGCGGTAGGGATGCTGATGCGTTCAATGAATCCGGAGGTCATAGCCGTAGACGAGATAACCGCGGAGGAGGACGCTGAAGCGATGATCAGAGCGTCGCATTGCGGAATAAAGCTGATAGCGACTCTTCACGCAGCGTCGACAGGTGAGCTCGGCGCCAGACCGGTGTATAAGAGGCTTCTGACCTGCGGCATATTCGAGGAGCTTATAGTAATAGAACGCAGAGACGGGCGAAGAGCATACCGCAGGGAGGCGTTAATTTGAAAACCGCAGGCTGCATTCTCATCGTTATAGCCGCTCTTATGAGCGGAGCGGAAAGCCTGAGAAGGGACCGGGAAAGAGCTGAAACGCTAAGGTCGCTGACGTCGTCGCTGACGTCGCTCAGGGCTGAGATCGTTTCCGGCTATGCTTCAACAAACGAAGCCTTGGCGGCGGTCAGTTGTACGCTGAAGGGAAGAACGGCTGAATTCTACGCCCGCGTGGCGGAAAGAATGAGAGGGCTCGGAGAGCGAAGCTTTTTCGATATCTGGAGCGAGGCTGTAAAGGAGAGCCTCGGAGTTCTTTCCGAAGATGAGCTTGAAGCGATAGAAGAGGTCGGGAGCGGACTGGGCAGGTATGACAGAGGGACGGTAGCGGCGATTCTGGACAGAGCGGAAAAAAGGCTTCAGGTGAGCTATGACCTTTTTGAAGCAAAAAGGAGGAAGGAGGGAAAACTGAGATTCCTCCTGCCACTTTCGGCGGCGATCCTCACGATCGTTATTATTCTTTAGACAGAAGGAATACTATGGAAGTTGATCTGATATTCAAAATCGCGGCTGTAGGCATTCTCGTGGCGGTGCTTAATCTGCTTCTCATAAGGTCGGGGAGAGAGGAGCAGGCACTTATGACGACGATAGCCGGACTTGTAGTCGTGCTAATCGTGATAGTGAGGGAGATATCCGGCCTGTTCGACCTGATAAAGTCACTCTTCGGTCTGTAACGCCGTGGAAACAATTCTCAAATGCGCGGCTGTCTGCATTCCGGCAGCCTTTATTGCCGTATCTATAAAAAAGGACAGCCCCGCGCTGAGCCTTGCGATAATAACCGCCGCCGCTTTTTTCTCGGTCGCCGCTGCGAGCGGCGCGCTCAAAGGTCTCGCAGATTCGCTTACAGAGCTTGCCGAGACTGCGGGAGCCCAGCCCGCTGCGCTCGCAGCAGTTCTGAAAACACTCGGTATAAGCATAATCGCAAGACTTACGTCAGACGTTCTGAAGGACGCCGGCATGACGTCCGCAGCGTCGGCAGCGGAGCTGTGCGGAGCAGCGGCGGGCGTGCTCGTGACCCTGCCCGTTATAAAAAGCATACTTGAGATGATAAGGGGACTTCTATGAGAAGAAGAGCCGTTTCGATTATTATATCCGCTCTGCTCCTGCTAAGCTTATCCGCTACTGCATTCGCCGCCGGACTCGACGAGATCGTCGACGCTGCGCCGGAGGCGGCAAGAGAGGCTGCTGCGGAAATAGCGGAGGGAGGGGAAACTGATGTTGCGCTCTTTTTACGCCGACTTATAGAGAACGTGCTGTTCGGCGGGGACGACCCGATAAAGGGAGCTTTGAAAAATGCCGCCGCCGTGTTCGCGGCAGTGCTTATTTCAGCTCTTGCATCTGCCTTTCTCGGAGACAAGAGCGGCTTGAGCGCTGCGAGGCTTGCCGCGGTTCTTGCTATCTGCGCCGTTTCAATAGGAGGTGTGCGAAGCCTTATCGGGAGCTGCGAGAAAGCGATGGACGAGCTCTCCGCTTTTTCCGCTGTGCTGCTTCCTGCGCTTGCCTCAGCTTCTGCCGTCACAGGAAAGGCGATGACGGCTTCCGCGAGCCTTTACGCTGCGACGCTGTTTATTGCGATATTATCGTCTCTGACAAAAAAGGCGCTTATTCCGCTGATCTACGCCTTTGTCGCCGCCTCTGCCGCGTCG
>CACXBO010000094.1 GCA_902765975.1 Oscillospiraceae bacterium | reverse complement strand
TAATTGCTCCGCTTTTCATATCCCAGAGCCCTCCCTCAGATCGTATGAGCCCGTGAGCTCTGCGCTCAGCCTGACTTCAAGGAGCATCGTTCCGGCATGGAGGCGGGACGCGGCGGAGGAAGCCAGCGGCGCGGCCTCCATAAGCGAGGCGCGTATATCGAAGACGTCCTCTCCGAGACTGCGGCAGACGGCGAGAGCCGAGAGCACGTTTTCAAGCTCCTGATTTTCGAGCTTTTCAAGAGCGGACTGAACGGCGTCGCGCCCTCCGCGTCCCGAAGAGGCCCCTGCCTCGCGGGCGGTGAGCCGTATATCGAGGCTCGCGCCCGCGAGCTTTCCGGACTTATACAGGGGCGAGAAGGCGGTTTTTATTCCGTTCAGCGAAAGAGTGATCCCGTCCAGAGCCTTTTCCCCGCCTCTGAGCCTGTTCATTATTATCGCAGCGCCCTCGCTCTCGCCTTTATCGAGATATTGCGCGAGAGAGCCGCCGCAGATAAGGGCAAAGCCGTCCGGCTCAGGCTCTTTGCCTGAAGCCAGGCATTCGACGAGACAGCAGCCGTTTCTTTTCAGAGCCGAGGCGCAGTCGCCCGCAGAGAAGGCGTAAGAGCCGAGATACGGAGAGGACTCAGCGACGAGGTCGAGAAGCTCGCCGAGTCCGTCGCCGCCCTCCTCGATGAGAGACGCGGCAGTACCGTTTTTAGCGATGAATATATTGACGCCGAGCCTCAGCTCGTTCGAGCGGGCAATATGGTCCAGTATCTCGGGAAAAAGCTCGCCTGCCGCCCTCTCCCCGATTATTATGCTCTCCGTGTGTGAAAAGACCGCGCTCTTTCCGGCGGGAAGCCTTACGAGCCTGCCCACCGCCTCGGAAACGCTTTGACCCTCGCCGGAGAAAACCCCGCCCTTTCCCTCCGTGCCGCCGGAGGTAAGACCGGTTATCGTAACTCCGGACTCTGCGAAGTCGATCCCGAGAACACGGACGAGACCCATATCCTCTACGTCGCGGGAGGGCGGGAAGAACTCTCCGTTTCCGCAGGAACACAGCAAAAGCGGGATAGAAAGAAGAAATAGGAAAAGCTTTTTCATTTCTTGTTCGCCTCCGTCAGCTCAGGCTCCCTGTCCCGCTTTTTCGTCATCGGAAAGCGCAAAAGAGCCCGAGATATATGCCGTCCGCCGTTTCCTGCGAAGGGCGACATATATGCCGTGCCGAACGACTCAAGTCCCGCGAGATGCATTATCCAAAGAGCTGATACGAGGGCTATTCCGTAAGCTCCGAGGAGGGCTGCGGCGATGGTGAGCGAGAAGCGGACGATGCGTATGGCGGAGTACATCTCCTGATCGGGCATTGTGTAGCCGGCGATGCCAGAAAATGCGATTATGACCACGACGACAGGACTGACGACCTTCGCCTCCACTGCGCTCTGTCCCACTATGAGGCCGCCGATTATGCTGACTGTCTGACCTATCGGCGTCGGAAGCCTTATGCCCGCCTCGTGCAAGAGATCGAAGGCAAGGAGCATACCTATCACCTCAAGAGCCGTCGGGAATGGCACAAAGGCCTTTGAGTCGATTATCGACTGCATCAGCCTTGCAGGTATCATCTCCCGGTGATACGTTGTGACTGCGACGTAGAGCGCGGGAGCAAGGGATGAGAGGATAAAGGCAAAATAGCGTATCAAAGTCAGAAAGGATGAGAACAGCCAATGTCCCGAGTTATCCTCAGGAGCCTTCATAAACTGGGAGAAGGTCGCGGGAAAGAGGAAACCGAGAGGCAGACCGTCCGCGAGAAGTCCTACTCTGCCCTCCGTGAGATTGAGGGCGAACTTATCCGGTCTCTCGGTCGTTATCACCCGAGGAAAGGGCGAGGCGGCAAAGTCCGCGGCGAGGCTTTCGCTTATCTGCGCGGCGGAGAGCAGAGCCTCGGGATCAAGGCTTTCGAGACGGCGCGAAACGCCGTCTATGAGCTCTTCGGAGGCCAGGTCCTCGACGTATGCCAGATAGACCTTCGTTTCGGAGAGGCCGCCGACGCTCTTCTCAATGAAGCGGAGCTTCGGGGTTTTAAGCTTGCGTCTTACGAGAGCGGAATTCACAGAGAGAGTCTCAACGAAGCCGTCCTTCGGACCCTTGACAACCTTCTCCTCCTTCGGCATATCGACCGCGCGTCTTTCGCAGGAGGGCAGCGAAAAGGTCAGAGCCGAGCCGAGGCAGTCGAAAACGACTGCGCAGCGTCCGGAGAGGATATCGGATACCGTTTCCTCTGCGCTCTCCCTCGCCTTCGGAGCCGGGCCGAAAACGAGACCGCGAGCGGCAAGCTCGAAGGCGGCGTCCGGCGCGAGCTCACGGGGAAAGCGGACGGCGCTCGTAAGGGGCGAGACTACGGAGGCGGATATCTCCTGCGATGAGCATAGCCCCTCAAGGTATATGAGCGTAAGGGCTTTCCCCGCCTGTCCGCCGAGCAGCAGGTTTTCCTCTCTCAGATCGGCGGAGGGCGAGAGAAGCCTTCTTATTTTTTCGGCGCTCGCCGCGCCTCTGTGCATTTTGAAGATAAGCGTCACTTCCTTTTTGCGCTTATCTTTTCCGAAAAAACCCGGAATATGAAAAAACGCCCTTCGCCGGAAAAGCGAAAGGCGTTTTTAAGCTTCAGCAGCTTATTTTTTGCCGAAGAGCCCGCCGAGAAGCGAGCTGAGGAAGGAGGGCTTCTTCGGCTTCTGTGAATCGAGCGAGGTAAGTGCAGGGGCCGCCTGAGACTGAGCGGCGGCCGACTGATTTCCTCCGCCGAGCAGACCGAGAAGCAGGCTCGACGTGTCCACATTGCCGAGAAGCGAGCCGATTATGCCGGTCACGTTGAGACCGGAGTTCTGCGACTGCTGCGCCTGAGTTTCCTGCCCGAGAAGGCTCATAAGTAGAGGAGCCGCGGCGGACAGAACGCCCTTCGTTTTGGCTTTGCTCGTGCCGGAGGCGGCGCTTGCGGCTGCCACGGCGCCGCTCTCGCCTGCGCCGAGAAGATGGCTGACTATCTTGGCTCCGTCCTTGAGATCGACGCCGGAGAGGAAGCCCTTGACGTCGGAAACGTCGTCCTTGGAGTGCTGAGTGAGAGCTCCCGCGAAGCCGGAGACGGTGTCCGCGCCCTCAGACTGGGAGAGCGCGCCGCTCAGAAGACCGGGCAGAGCGGAAGAGAGAACGCTTTTCGCCTCGCCCTCGGATACTCCTGCGGCGGAGCTTATGCCGGAGATACTGTCGGAAGAGACGAGAGTGCCGAGAATTGAAGAGATATCCATAAAAATGTGCCTCCATAGTTTTTCTTTAATTATACAACCGCTTTCCGCCCCCGGTCAATAAAATGTGAAAAAAAGGTTGTTTATTGGCTGAAAGCGTGATATTATGAGGCTACCATCCTAAATATAGTGGAGGAATATAAAATGGCAGAGAAAAAAACCCATAATATAGTTCAAACCGAGAGCACGGGAGCGAAGCCGCAGGTCGTTCAGACCAAGCCCGCCGGGAATGCGACCGGATACCGCGTCGGCGCCATCGTACTTTGGCTGCTCGCCATCGTATGCGAGGTGCTCGCCGTCCTCTATCTCTTCGGCAAGCTTGAGATCACCTTCCTTCCCACCCTCTGGGTGCTCATCATCCTCATAGTTCTGGATCTTGCCTTCGTCATTATCGGCTCGCAGCTCTGGAAAAAGGCGAACCACATAAAGCCGGCGTCCAAGAAGAACCCGACGCTCTTCTGGCTCTGGAACAATATGGGCGTTATCGTCGCCTGCTTTGCTTTCATTCCCCTTATTATTCTTATGCTCACGAACAAGGACCTCGATAAGAAGACGAAGACCATTGCCGTGATCGCCGCGATAGTCGCTCTCCTCATCGGCGGAGCAGCCAGCGTCGACTATAACCCGATCAGCCAGGAGGAGCAGGCCGCCGCGGTCGATACCATCGAGGGCAACGTCTACTGGACTCAGTTCGGCAAGGTGTACCACACCCACGAGGATTGCCCGCACCTCAACAACAGCGACACGCTTTATACCAACAACGTCTCCGAGGCGATAGCCGCCGGCCGCACCAGGCTCTGCAAGACCTGCGCAGCGAAGGACAGCGTAGAGGTCGATGAAAACGGCTTCGTTGTGGCAAAGGACGACGCCACGCCCGTCGAGGGCGGCGACGAGGTTTCCGACACCGCCGACGACGGAGTCAAGAGCCTCGATTGATTATAATCAGATAAGCGTAAAAATCCGGACGCCGCACGTCCGGATTTTTAATTAAATAATATACAGATTTTAAATTTTTTGGAACAATGAGGATAGTTGGAAAGTCTAATATACATAGCTAAAAAGGAGGTTATTAGCATGAAAAAAACAATTGCGATAATTATTACGCTTTCCCTAGCGCTCTCGGCGGTATGCTTCACCGCCGCCGCGGAGGATGATGGATTTGAGTTTTTATTTGACGCCGAGACCGGTACTATAACAGGCTACACTGGGACGATTGAGCCTGACCTGACTATTCCGGCAGAGATTAATGGGGTCAAGGTCAAGGAGATTGGCACAAAGGCTTTTGCATCAAGCGATACCTTGGAAAGAGTAACGATTTCCGAAGGTATTAAAGTCATTAGCTACAAGGCGTTTCAGTTCTGTCGTAGGCTAAAAAGCGTTTTCATCCCGTCCAGCGTTAAAACAATTCGCGGATATGCATTTTTAAACTGCGAAAACCTGAATAACATAAACTTTCCGGCAGGTATAGAGAGCATTCAGCCATATACCTTTGAGGGCTGTGCCTTTGAAACCCTTGATATTCCGGAAAGCGTAACCCATATTGGATGCTGCGCATTCTTGAACTGCAATAAACTAATTGTAATAAGAATCCCCTCCAAAGTAACGGATTTAGAAAGAATGGCCTTTGCTTTTTGCGACCGGCTTGAAGCAATAACCCTGCCGGAGAGCTTGAAAACTATAGGCGAAGCGGCTTTTATGGGGTGCAGGAGCCTGAGCAGCATAGAGCTTCCAGAGGGCGTAACACAAATAGGCGCCTCAACCTTTGCAAACTGTACGAGCCTGAGCAGC
>CACXBO010000093.1 GCA_902765975.1 Oscillospiraceae bacterium | reverse complement strand
TGTAATCAGCGGGCTCCCCTCTGCGATAACGCTCTTGGCGACGCCCATCATGCAGGTGATAGGCTCGCGGATAGCATAGTAAAGGGCAAAGACGATTGGAAGGGGAAGAAGGTTCCAGAGACAGCCGGAGAAGGGGCTTGCGCCGGCCTCCTTATAGAGCTTCTGCATCTCCTCCGCATATTTCTGCTTGTTGTTGCCGTATTTCTTCTGCAGCTCCGCCATTTTCGGCTGCAAAAGCTGAGTGCGCATCATGCCGCGCTTTGCTTTCATCTGGAATGGGAGAGTGATAAGCTTCACAATGATGGCGAAGAGGATGATGGCTATACCGTAGCTGCTGGTAAACTCATAAAGCCGCATCATCAGCCAACCAAAGGGCTTGGAAAGAGCTTCAAACATTTTTTTACTCCGTTCTTTGGTTTTCAGGGTACGGGATCGTAGTAGTCGAGCTCCTTGAAATGCAGCGGGTGGCAGCGGCTCAAACGCTTTACCGCAAGCCAGCCGCCCTTGAGCGCACCGTATTTCTCGATAGCCTCGTAAGCGTACTGCGAGCAGGTGGGCATAAATCGGCACTTGGGCGGAGTGTAAGGCGAAATGCGCTTTCTGTAGAAGCGGATCGCCGCAAGCATAAGCTTTTTCATCTTATAACGCCCAGCTTTCCCATCAGATTCAAAAAATCGGCGGAGAGAAGCGCGAATGGAGCGGTCACGGCTCTGGAACGCGCGACGACCACTATATCGAAGCCGGGAGAGAAGCTGCCCTCGTTTATGCGGTATATCTCTCTTATCCTGCGCCTTATCCTGTTGCGGACAACTGCGTGGCCGAGCTTTGCGCTCACTGTAATCCCAAGACGGTTATAGTCGCCCTTACGCTTGCGGACGTATACCACCATAAATGGAGATACCGCCGTCTCGCCCTTTTTATAAAGGCGGCGAAACTCGTGATTCTCTTTCAGACTGCGGGAAAATTTCAAGAAGATCAGACCCCTGTTTACTCTGCGAAGCAATATTTCCGTGTATGCTTCGCAAGGGCGAGTCACCCCGCCCTTAAAAAATCAATTTAGACCTTTTCTTTCCACCTCAGTGGGTGAGCCTTGCGCGGCCCTTAAGACGTCTTGCGTGAAGTACCTTGCGGCCGTTTGCAGTGGACATTCTCTTGCGGAAGCCGTGTTCCTTGGAGCGGTGAAGCTTCTTGGGCTGATAGGTTCTCTTCATTTTGTTACACCTCCATAGTAAAGTATATACTCGACATCGCCCACGGAAAAGGACGAAGCAGTAGCGTGTATGCCCCGCGCATATTCGCAGGGATAACCATTTTACCCTAAAACATAGGCCCGTGTCAACAAAAAGTTTTTTCTTCACTTCGGGCCGCATAACTTCGCTCTTGCATTCGCAGCATACGGTGTGGTAAAATACAGCTTAGCCGTCATTTCGGCAAGAAACAGGAGGTACACGTTTATGAACAAGGGAAAATACTATCTTTCCACCGCTATCGCTTACGCATCGGGAAAGCCGCATATCGGCAATACCTACGAGATCGTGCTCGCCGACGCGATCTGCCGATTCAAGCGAATGACGGGGTACGACGTCTACTTCCAGACCGGCACGGACGAGCATGGTCAGAAGATACAGCTCAAGGCTGAAGCCGCGGGCAAGACGCCGCAGCAGTACGTCGACGAGACTTCGGGCGAGATAAAGCGCATATGGGACGTTATGAACACGAGCTACGACCGCTTCGTCCGCACCACCGACCCTCTTCACGAGCGCAAGGTGCAGGAGATATTCGACCGCTTCGTCAGGCAGGGCGACATCTACAAGTCCAAGTATGAGGGCTGGTACTGCACACCCTGCGAGAGCTTCTGGACGGAGAGCCAGCTTGTCGATCACAAATGCCCCGACTGCGGTCGAGAGGTCAAATGGGCAGAGGAGGAGGCATACTTCTTCCGCCTCTCCAAATACGGCCCGAAGCTTATGGAATATATAAACGAGCATCCCGAGTTCATCCAGCCGGAGGCGAGGAAGAACGAGATGGTAAACAACTTCCTGAAGCCCGGCCTTCAGGATCTCTGCGTTTCGAGAACGAGCTTCAACTGGGGTATACCCGTAAAGTCGGACCCGAAGCACGTCGTCTACGTCTGGCTCGACGCTCTTTCAAACTATATAACCTTCCTCGGCTACGAGGCAGAGGGTGAGGGCGCGGAGAAATATAAGAAATACTGGCCGGCGGACGTACACCTTATCGGCAAGGATATAATCCGTTTCCACACTCTCTATTGGCCCGCATTCCTTATGGCGCTCGGCGAGCCGCTGCCAAAGCAGGTGTTCGGTCATCCCTGGCTCCTTATGAACAACTCCAAAATGTCCAAATCCGCCGGAAACGTGATCTACGCCGACGATTTAGTAGAGCTCTACGGAGTGGACGCCGTGAGATACTACGTTCTGCATGAGATGCCCTTCTCATCAGACGGCAACCTTACTCACGACCTTATCATGGAGCGCAACAACTCCGACCTCGCCAATATCCTCGGCAACCTCGTAAACCGTTCCGTATCGATGGTGAAAAAGTATCTCGGCGGCAGGCTCGGCGGAAGAGACGCCGCTCAAGATATCGACCGCGAGCTTATAGATACCTGCCTTGCCGCTCCGAAGAGAGCGGAGGAGAAGATGGACTCTCTCCACGTTGCCGATGCTATAGACGAGGTGTTCGCCATACTGAGAAGGGCGAACAAATACGTCGACGAGACAATGCCCTGGGTGCTCGCCCGCGACGAGGCGAATAGGCCGAGGCTTGAGACCGTGCTGTATAACCTCTGCGAGGCGATACGCTTTGCCGGAACGCTGATAACTCCCTTCCTGCCGGATACAGGCGCGAAGATATTCCGCCAGCTTGATATCGAGCCCTCGACGTGGGACAGCCTCGAATCCTTCGGAGCACTTGAGCCCGGTCACGAGCTCGGCGAGGCAGAGATCCTGTTCCAGCGCCTCGATATAGCGAAGAAGACCGAGGAGGTCAAGGAATTCTATGCGGCTAAGGAAGCTCCCGAGTCCGAGCCGGTGCTCCCCGACGTGACGATAGAGGATTTTGCAAAGTGCGATATGCGCGTCTGCAAGGTACTCTCCTGCGAGAACGTGAAGAAAAGCGACAAGCTCCTCAAATTCTCGCTTGACGACGGCTCCGGAAAGCCCCGTCAGATACTCTCCGGCATAGCCAGGTTCTATAAGCCTGAGGAGCTCGTCGGCAAGACGGTAGTCGCAATTCTTAACCTGCCGCCGCGCAAAATGATGGGCCTTGAATCCTGCGGTATGCTTCTCTCCGCAGTAAAGGAGGAGAAGGATGGCGAAAAGCTCCATCTTCTGATGCTCGATGATTCCGTTCCGGCCGGCTACAGACTGTCGTAAAAAAGAGATCGCCCCCCGAAGAAAAAACTTCGGGGGGGCAAAAAATAATTCTTGACAAACACCGCGCTCTTTGATAGAATAGCCTTCGCTGATACGGCATGCTGGTATAGCTCAGTTGGTAGAGCAGCTGATTTGTAATCAGCAGGTCGTGGGTTCGAGTC
>CACXBO010000092.1 GCA_902765975.1 Oscillospiraceae bacterium | reverse complement strand
TGTTTATAAAGAGCTATATGAAACATGTGAACTAAACGGGCAAACGAAAATAGTTGTAAACAAGGATGGCAAAGACATTATCGTCTTCTGAGTTTGCGGATTCGAGGCATGATTCATATACCGAAGGTAATTATGATGATAATGGAAATGCAACATCTGATGAGCCGTAAACTATGACTCCTGTTCGATTTAACCACGTTACGAAAAATAACGATAGCAGCTATTATGTTAAAATAGCAATCTTTAGCCAAAAACAATCAGTCATCCTGCAAAGGGTGGCTGATTGTTTTTTTGAAGGGTTTGTTTGAGGGATTCGAACCGAGCGGTGTTAGATAAACCCGCGTAAATGCTGGATTTCCCAGTAATTACGCGGGCTTTTCTTGCTTTTTGCCTCGTTAAAAATTTCGGATGATTTATGCCGTTTTTGGATTGTTTAAAATGCAGAAACTACACAGCACATTTCAGCTCTCCCACCGACTTTTGTCGTTGCTGTCCGTTTTATAGTATAGGTGAGTGTGTTATAATGTACTCAGAAGCAGAAGAGGAATGTCGCAAGATGCAGCCAGTAAGTGAGTATAACTTCGACAACTTCATAATAGGCAGATCCAATCAGCTTGCATTTTTGGCAGCAAAAGATGTCGCAGATAAGCCGGGAGAAACCAATAATCCGCTCTTTATCTACAGCAAGAGTGGTCTTGGGAAAACACACCTGCTTAATGCGATTTATAAGCATATACATAAGACATCTCCCGATTTAGCCGTTTTTATGGTTACCGCGGATGAATTAGTGCTAAAAATGATTAACGCTATCGAAACCAAGCAGATAGATGAGTGGCGGCGAAGCGTTCTGTCATCTGATGTCCTTCTGATTGACGATGCTCATATTCTGGTGGGCAAAGAGTTTACGCAGGCTGAATTTGTTTATCTGATCCGAACTTGTGTTAAGAGAAAACACCAGGTTGTATTGACGGCTTCCGTCGACCCGGAAAAGCTCCCCGTTCTTGAATCAAGTTTACGCTCAGACTTCGATCGAGGTTTATGTGCAGATATTCAGCCCATCGATATAGCGACTTGCAGATTGGTTGCCATAGACAAAGCAGCACGCTCCGGACTCTCATTGTCAGATGAGTTGCTCGAGTATATTATATCCCATTCAAACGGAGACGCTCGCAGGATAAAGGGTGTTATTAACAGTTTATACGCTGGAAAAAAGCTTCTGAATTTCAACCTTGATTTGACTTCGGTTAAGTGCCTTCATTCACAGCGTCTGCAAACTAAATTTGCACAATTATCTTGACACTACCGACGTATCGCCGTTCTCTCCGCTGCTGTGACGCATTATTTCTGTGCAAGTGAATTAGGGATTGCATATACCGGGCGGTTCGTGTTATCCTGTTCAAAGCGAACGAATGACGTTTTGGCACTATAAGAAAGCTTAGAGCTTGACTCCGCCGGTTACGCTCTCGGCATGGTCCTTGCGTAGCATTAACCGAGCAACGACAAAGAGGAGCTGATGATAATGCGTCTTTCAGAATACGACGGCAAGTGCGTTAGGATAATCACACGCTGGTCCGAAACTGTCGAGGGCATATGCAGCTACGACAGCGAGGAATACGCAGAGCACGAATTCGGACGCTGCGAAGAGGCGTTAGAGATAGAGCGCTTTCTTTTTTACATAAGCGATATTGCCGATATAGAAAGTCTTGAGGGGCGCACAGGTCCTTACGGGCGCTTCTCCGCGCCCTTTGGACGGCTTGAAGAGCTTATCGTTGAGGAGGGGTCCGACGCCGTGGAGGACACACTGTTCTCTGCCGAGCCGGAGCACTCGCTCAGGCTTTTATGCTGCCTTGAAGCCAAGCCGGACCTGGCGGGCTTTGACTGCGCAGAGCTTGCCTCCATTCTGAAAAAGGCGGTGGAATATTCCGAATGCGCCGAAGTCAGAGAGCGGTCAAAGGTCCTTGCCCGCGCAATTTCTTGACATTTTCCGCTGCGGGAGAGTATATTATTAACGGAATAAATAACAGAATGGAGGACTATCTCAATGAGCGAAATAAAGATCTGCGATATTAAAAAATGGTCCGACGCTTATAACGGGAGCGCCGAGCGCCGGCTCGCCACTCTCGCCCTCTCAAAGGCTGATCTTAACGACGCCGCCTACGACGTTAAGGGCGCTTTCCGTATGGCGCAGAAGTTTTCTATCGACATAAAAACTCTGCCCGTCACCAACCAGGAGCGCAGCGGCCGCTGCTGGCTCTTTGCCGCGACGAACGTGATACGAGAGCGCATCGCAAGGGAGCTGAATCTCGACAGCTTCGAGCTGAGTCAGAGCTATCTCGCATTCTGGGATAAGTTTGAGAGATGCAATTACTTCCTTGAGTCCATAATCGAAACCGCTGATAAGCCCGCCGACGACAGAAACGTACAGTTCATACTTGAGACCGGAGTACATGACGGCGGACAGTGGGAGATGTTCGCCAACGTCGTCCGCAAATACGGACTTATGCCCAAGGACGCCTATAACGAGACCTATCAGTCGAGTCACACGGGCTCTATGAACGCGGCTCTCAACAAAAACCTCAAGGTCTGCGCCGTAAAGCTCCGCTCGCTCGTCGCCTCAGGCGCTTCAGAAGCCGAAATTGCCGAAGTCAAGCAGAAGATGCTCGGCGCAATTTACGGATTCCTCGCAAGCGCCTACACCGAGCCTCCCAAGAGCTTCACCTTTGAATACGTCGACAAGGACGGAGGCTACCACGCCGAAAGAGATATCACTCCCCTCGCCTTCGCGGAAAAATATGCAGGCGAGCTTTTGCGCGAGTCCGTGAGCATTATAAACTCACCGACAAAGGATAAGCCCTATGATAAAACTTACACCGTCCGTTTCCTCGGCAATGTCGTCGGCGGCAAGCCTGTCGTACACCTGAATCTTGAGATGGGCGAATTCAAGGCCGCTATCATCCGTCAGCTTGAAGCGGGCAAGGTGGTCTGGTTCGGCTCCGATGTCGGAAAGTTCGGAGACCGGGAAAAGGGCATATGGGACGACGGAAGCTACGACCTTCCCTCTCTCACGGGTCTTGACCTCGCGCTCTCAAAGGAGAACGCCCTCGATTACCGCTATTCCGCAATGAATCACGCGATGGTCATTACCGGAGTCAATCTCGTGGACGGCAAGCCGGAAAAGTGGAAGATAGAGAACAGCTGGGGCGACAAGAGCGGAGTCAAGGGATATTACGTCTGCTCCGACTCCTGGTTCGACGATTACGTTTTCCAGGCCGCCGTCGAGAAGGAGTATCTCGGCGAAAAAGCGGCTCTCGCCTTGCAGGAACCGTCGATGCTCGAGGCGTGGGACCCGATGGGCACGCTCGCCGAATGATAAAATATAATTGATCGGGGTCTTTTGACCCCGATTTTTTGTCGCCTCGCAGGCGACCATTTTCTTTTCTCCCGGATATATAATGAAGTCACAAAGAAAAACGGGAGGTAAATAAATAATGAAAAACGATTTATCTGAAATGGTATTCATCCTTGACAGATCCGGCTCTATGTCCGGGCTGGAGGCCGACACCGTAGGAGGCTTTAACTCGATGATCGAAAGGCAGAAGAAAGAGGAGGGCTCGGCTGTCGTAACGACCGTTCTTTTCTCAAACGAGGCCTCCACCCTTCACGACCGTCTTGACGTTCAGAAGATAGCAAAGCTGACAGAGAGAGATTATTGCGTCGGAGGCTGCACCGCGCTTCTCGATGCAATCGGAGAAACCGTCACCCGCATATCCGATATCCACAGGTATATAAGGCCGGAGGACGTGCCGGGCAAGACCGTGTTTGTCATCACGACCGACGGTATGGAAAACGCCAGCCGTAAGTTCACTGCGGATAAGGTCAGGTCAATGATCGAGGAGAAGAAAAAGCTCGGCTGGGAGTTTCTCTTCCTCGGTGCGAATATCGACGCTGTCACGACGGCAAAGAGCTTTGGCATAGACGAGGACAGAGCGGTCACCTACAGAGCCGATCCCATAGGCACAAGGCTGAACTTTACGGCCGTCTCAGAGGCTGTCGGCAAAATGCGCTGCGGCAAAAAGGTCACCGGAAGCTGGAAGGCAGCAATCGAGGAGGATATGGCAAAAAGGTAAGACTCTGCGGTCAGCGAGAGATTTTTGAAAAAAGTATTGACAATACGCGCCCGATTTGATAGAATATTTTTCGCTGACCGAGATGGACGATTAGCTCAGCTGGTATGAGCATCCGCTTGACGTGCGGAGGGTCACAGGTTCGAGTCCTGTATCGTCCACCAAAAAAGGTACGCAGGCTATAATTGTCTGCGTACCTTTCTTTTTTTGCTGAAAAATCTTTCTACTAATACTACCGCAAAAAGCACCTAACTCTTTTATGGTATTTTTGCCTGCAAGCAGCCTTCTTCTCGCAGGTCTTTTTTTAGCTTCCGGTAGATTCATAACGGCGCTCGCAGAGAGTCCATATCCACACAGCGAGGGCGAAGAAGACTGTGGCGGCGCAGATAATCGCAAGGCTGAGCAGCCACGGATTGTTGGTTCCGTAGAGCAGCGTGTCCACCGGAAGCGAGATGAACAGGCCGAAGGGCAGCACGAAGATCAGCAGCGTGCGAATAAGAGCAGGATAGATGGCCAGCGGGTATTTCGCATAGGCTGAGAAGTTGTAAATAATCTGAAGCAGAGGCCCGCTGCGCTTGAAAATGAAGGCCAGCGCCGCCATCGACACCTTAAGCGAAGTGATGATCACCGCGCCGAAGACCGCGCCGATAATCAAAACGACGATGGCGCCAAAGGTTACTTTCACCGTGAGATTCAGAGCGCAGACTGTGATCAGCGCCACGCCGAGGATCAGCTCGCCGAAGCCCTCAGGCTGGAAGGTCTCGGCAAACACCTGGAACAGAACCGGTACCGGGCGCAGAAAATGCATGTCCATATCCCCATCCTTGACCCGGCGATAGGCTACAAGCCAGAACTCGTCGCTGAACAGGTGGTCGAGGCCTATAGGCATCATTGAGAAGCCATAGAAGAATCCGACCTCGGCCAGCGAATAACCCGCCAGCGTCGGAATGGCCTGCAAAATGAAATATACCGCAGCCAGGGAACAGAGGTTGGAGAAGAAGAAGGAAAACAGCGCTACGATCGTGTCCTTCTTGTATTCCAGACGGGAGATCATGCTGCGCTTGATACAGGTGAAATATAAATGAATATATCGCATATCAGCCTCCCTGCACCGTGACCTTGCGGATTGCGTGCGAGAACAGGAGCTTTGCAAACAGCTCCAGCACGATGATCCATGCCGCCGTCAGCGCGGTGGCGCGCAGCGATTCAGCAAGGTCGTATTTCATCATCAGAATCAAAATCGGATTTTGGCTCATGCCGGCAAAGGGCATCCAATTCACGACCTCCCGCAGACCTGCCGGAAAAAATGACAGCGGAAGCAGCGTGCCGGAGAGAAATGAGACCAGCGTGACTTTGAGCGAATTCAAGCCCCAGCCGGATGAGGTGTAAAAGCAAAGCACGCCGAAGATGTATGCTATCGTATCGTTGAGAAGCGAAGCGCAAAGTCCGGCCAGCAGAAACAGCCCTAAATGAGCAAAAAAGGCAGGAAAGGTCAGCCCCGGCAGAAAGCCGAGGCTCGTAAGCGTCAGCAGTGCAGCGGTGTAAAACGGCAGACCGAACATTAACGTCATAGTGAGCAGGTTGCCAAGGCTGGTGGCGGCAAATTTCCCGCGGTAACTGATGGGCTTGATCAGATAGTTGCCGACTGTGCCCTTTTTGATGTCGGTGTTGATGTTCCAGAGTGTGTCGTTGTTGTAGGTCACAAAACCGAAGATCGTCGTCAGCACAACGTATGAGATCATCTCACGGTAGGAAAAGCCGTGAATTACGGTATCAACACCCCCCTCGCTTGACCGGTAGACCGAGAGCCACAGAAAAATCATACAGGCAACCTCGCATACTGTGATTCCAGCCCAGATCAGGATATTGAAACGGAAGGCCATAGTGTCAATCGCACCGGCGCGGAGAAATGGCTTATACTTTTTCAGCATGCTCCGCCTCCTGCTGCTCCAGGATCGTCTTTACCACGTCGCCGATGGAAATATCTGTGATTTTCATATCCATGGCCCGCAGATCTCGGAACGCGTACTGAATCACCTGTTCCAGCGCAATTGCGTCCGCATCGAAGCGCAGCACCAGAAAACCGTCCTCCTGGGAGAGTGAAACCTCCGGGGAGAGCACGGGCGCGGTCTCGGCCAGGATATCCGCCGGGACGGTCAGCGTCAGGGTTTTGAGATTGCCGAACCGGTTTTTAAGGCTGGTCAACGGTCCGTCGTAAATGATCGTCCCCTTTTCCAGCAAAATGATACGCGAGCAGAGATCCTCGATGTCCGTCATATCGTGGGTGGTCAGAACGACCGTTGTGCCATAGGTCTTGTTAAGGGCGTGGATCGCAAGCCGAATCTTTTCCTTTACCAGCACATCCATTCCGATAGTGGGCTCATCCAAAAACAAAATGCTCGGATTGTGGAGCATCGACGCGGCAAGGTCCGCCCGCATGCGTTCGCCCAGAGATAGCGTGCGTACCGGCTGTGAGAGGAAGCGCGTTATGTCCAGCACTTCGCCAAGAAAGTCCATGCGCTCGGTGTAGTCGGCGTCAGGGATCTGGTATATCTCTTTGAGCACCTTGAAGGACTCGATCAGCGGAATGTCCCACCAGAGCTGAGTCTTTTGCCCGAAAACAACACCGATGTGCTGGGCGACCTGCCGCCGTTTCCTATATGGCTCCACCCCATCAATGCGAACGCTGCCGGAGGTCGGCGTTAGGATGCCGCACATCATTTTGATAGTAGTCGACTTCCCCGCACCGTTGGCGCCGATGTAGCCTACAATCTCCCCGTCGGGAACGGAAAAGCTGATCCCGTCCACAGCCCGGACCTCGTCATATTTTCGTGAAAACAGTGTTTTCACCATCCCGGACAAGCCGTTTCCGCGGATCGGCTTTCGGAATACCTTTGTCAATTCATTTACTTCGATCATGGGCATAGCGTCCCCTTTTCTTTAATCAGATACAATCCTCTTTCTTTTAGCATAAAACCCGTTGTTTTTCAAGATATTTTTCATATTGGACTTGTAATGAAAAGTCCATTGTATAGCGGGCGGCCTTATGCTATAATGCTCGTAAGGCTTTTTTCCGAGATTTACCTAATAAAATGAAAGGAAATCGATTTATATGAGACACACAGGAGTTACTGCACGGGGAATAATCACGCCGATTTTCAAGCAGGGCGACGATCTGGCGTCGCAGGTATGCAGCAGCATATGCGACGCTGCCAGAGAAGAGGGCTTTGAGCTGCACGACAGAGACGTCGTTGCAGTCACAGAGGCGGTAGTCGCCAGAACTCAGGGAAACTACGCTACCTGCGAGCAGATTGCGGAGGACGTGCGCGCTAAGCTCGGCGGAGAGGATATGGGAATAGTATTCCCTATACTCAGCCGAAACAGGTTCGCCATACTTCTTCGTGCGATAGCTATGTCCTGCAAAAAGCTATACGTTCAGCTTTCTTATCCGGCGGACGAGGTCGGCAACGCTTTCCTCACCTGGGACGATATCGATGAGCGCGGAGTTGATCCGATGAGGGATTCCTTCGATGAAAAGTCCTTTGTTGAACGATTCGGCTCCGTCGGCAAGCACAGGTTCACCGGCGTTGACTACGTCCAGTACTACAAAAGCCTCGGAGATAATATCGAGATAATATTCTCGAACGACCCGAGATATATCCTCAACTATACGAAGAACGTCCTCTGCTGCGATATACACACACGAGCGCGTACAAAGCGCATAATAAAGGCTGCAGGCGCAGAGCGCGTTTACGGAATGGACGATATTCTGACCTCCAGCGTCAGCGGCAGCGGATATAACGAGAAATACGGCATCCTCGGCTCCAACAAGGCCACCGAGGACAAGGTAAAGCTCTTCCCGCGCGATACTCAGCAGTTTGTCGACCGTCTGAGTTCTTTGCTCCTCGACGCAACCGGAAAACACATCGAGGTAATGATCTACGGCGACGGCGGATTTAAGGATCCTGTCGGCGGAATATGGGAGCTTGCGGATCCTGTCGTATCTCCCGCATACACTCCGGGTCTTGAGGGCACGCCCAATGAGCTGAAGATGAAATACTTCGCGGATAACGAGCTTTCCGAGCTTCACGGCAGAGAGCTTGCAGAGGCTATGAAGAAAAGGATTCGAGAGAAGGACGCCTCGCTCACAGGCAATATGCAGGCGCAGGGCACCACGCCCAGGAGACTGACGGATCTTTTAGGCAGCCTCTCCGACCTTGTTAGCGGAAGCGGCGACCGGGGAACTCCCGTTGTCCTCATCCAGGGCTACTTCACTAACTTCGCTACCGACTGACTTTATAGTGTCACCTCGGAAAGCTTGCAAGGGAGAAATTACGATGGTCGGAAAGTATAGGGTTGTAACGCTCTGCGGCAGCACAAGGTTCAAGGACGTATTTATGAAGGCTCAGAAGCGCCTGACTCTCGAGGGGAATATCGTCATCAGCGTCGGGCTTTTCGGTCATTCGGGCGATACCGAGGTCTGGGAGGGGATGTCGGAGGACACCCTTACCCGTACCAAAGAGATGCTGGACGATATGCACAAGAGGAAAATTGATATGGCTGACGAGATATTCGTGATAAACGCCGGAGGATATATTGGCTCCAGCACTCGCTCTGAGATAGAATACGCCGTTGCCGCAGGCAAGGCAGTTAAATATCTTGAGCCGCCTCGCGGATGACGTCCGCTCTACGAAGCGTAGCTTGCCATTCAGGCGCATCTATGACATAATTCTTCATAAGGAGGCTGATTTATGGATAGATACGTTACCGGAGCAGTGATACGCAAGCTGCGCGAGGCAAAGAAGATGACGCAGGATGAGCTCGCGGACAGGCTCTATGTCAGCGGCAAGGCAATCAGCAAGTGGGAAACGGGTCACGGCTTCCCTGACATCAGCCTAATTGAGCCGCTTGCCGCCGCTCTCGGCATATCCGTGATCGAGCTGCTCTCCGGAGAGGAAATAACGAACCGCAACCGCTCATCAAATATGCTGAGAGGCAGATTCTACGTTTGCCCTGTCTGCGGTAACGCGATACACTCTGTCGGCGAGGCGGTCGTAAGCTGCTGCGGAATAACGCTTCCCCCCTGTGAGTCGGAGCCGTCCCATGCGGAGCATCTTATTAAAATAGAGAGCGTGGAGGACGAATACTACGTTACGGTCGAGCACCCGATGACGAAAGAGCATTATATCTCCTTCATCGCCGCAGTCTCGGACAACCGTATTCAGCTTGCTAAGCTCTATCCGGAGGGAAACGCCGAGGCGAGATTCAAAAGAGACTGCGTAAGGAAGCTGTACGCCTTCTGTAACCGCCACGGTCTGTTTGAAGCGCGGATATAAAAGGGATGGAATTGATTTGACTATAGAGACAGAGCGCCTGCTTATCTATCCGATAAGCGACGAGGCTATGAGAGAGCTTATAAGCAGCGAGACAGACCCCGAGCTTAAAAAAGCGTACTCGGAGATGCTGCAAGGCTGTATAAACGAGCCTAAAAACAGAATATGGCACGCCGTCTGGTTTTTGGAGCTTAAGTCTCAGCCCGGGACTGTCGTCGGCGACCTGTCCTTCAAGGGGATTTGTACTGGCGGAGCCGTAGAGATTGGCTACGGTCTTCGTGACGGCTTCTGCAAAGCGGGCTATATGCGCGAGGCTGTCCGGGCGGCGGTAAGCTGGGCTCTATCTCAGGAGGGCGTGTTGAGAGTCGAGGCGGAGACAGAACCAGGAAACTCAGCCTCTCAGAAGTTGCTTGCCGCCTGCGGCTTCGTTCCGACCGGAACAGAGGGCGAAGAAGGACCGAGATTCGTATTTAAGCATACCTCAATAGATATTTCAGCTAAGCGAGAGGGAGGCGAGATACCTGAATGAGATAAGGCGCGGGACAGAGGTTCCGGAAAACGCCGATTTTGCCGTTATTATCAGCGGGCACGAGCTTGAGCCGTTTTTCCATAAGGGAGATACCGCGTTTTTCGAGCGGAACTGCGAGCTTGAGGACGGCGACGTCGGTCTCTTCGAGATTAGCGGCAGGGCGCTGATCAGGCAATACTGTGAGGACAGCGAGGGCACTGTCTATCTTTTTGCCGTTAACCGAAAGCTGAAACGGCTCGACGCTAAGCTCTCAAAAGAGGATACTCCCATTCTGCTCGGAAAGCTCATACTTCCCTCGCCAATTCCTCTTCCGTAAAAAAATCACCCCGAAAGGTTTCGGGGTGATTTTTTCTGGTTTATTACTCGGCTAAGGCTCTCATGATGAAGGTCACGGCCTGCGCTCTGTTGCAGTTGGCTCCGGGATCAAACGTCTCTGCCGTCTTCCCCTTCG
>CACXBO010000091.1 GCA_902765975.1 Oscillospiraceae bacterium | reverse complement strand
TCATTATCGTTCGCGGGCTTAACGGCTATGCGCCGCACTCGCGTCGTGTAGCTTTTGTTGAGAAGGGAAATTTCAAGCTTTCCGCCTGAAATATCAGCCTCCGGAGAGAACATGAGGTTTACGCTGGGGGATAGCGCCTGCTTATAGAAGGTTGCGCCGTAGCTTTCGGCGAATTTAAAATAGTATTCCGTGAGCTCTTCTTCAGAGACCGAGAAGGCCTCCTTCAGAATTGTGGTAAGCGCCCTTTTGCCCCACAGTCCCTTATACCTCGACAGGATAGTGCTGAAGGAATAGGGCTTTTCCGTTCGTAGATATACAAAGAATGGGGCGATGGGATAGCTTGCGCCGGCCTTGTCCGCGGCGGAGAGCTTTCCCTCCGGGTATGTAGTGGAGAATTCGTCGAGAGGCAGAGCAAAGTAATATGCGTCCGTTAGATTAGAGAGAGATTCTTCCCTGCCGCTCGTTATCTCGCCGCTGTCTGAGAAATGCTCGTAGGCGTCCATCTCGAGGGCCATGGCGCTCAGCTCGTCGAATTTGTAATTTGCACGGGAGTCCATAACATAGCAGCGCTGGATGGCGTGGAACATCTCGTGGCACATAGTCAAAAGCAGCTGATCGTAGTTCTGCTTTGTGCCTCCGCCGAGCATTTCCATAAATACCACAAGATAGGGGTTGCCCCAGTAGGGGGTGATGGTCACTCCGTAAGAGCCCCTGTTTTCTCCGCTCAGCTCAATGCGAAGCTTGTATTTCGGCATCTTCAGACCGAGACCCTGCAGATAGGGCCAAGCCTTCTGAGCCATCTCTTTGACCTTCCGAACCTGTTCAAGCTCATCCCGAAGCTGAGGTATCTCCGTTTTATATTGCTCAATATTTGCCTGAATGCGTTTGTAGTCCGGGTCTTCGTCGAGGTATTTCTTGAGGTTTTGCTTGTAATACTTGATAAAATCCCTTTTTACAAAGGACATATCGGAGATGTCCTTTACTGTTGTATCATCAAACAGGTCGTTTTCCTTTATGACTCTTTTGAGCGCCTCGTCCTTCGCCTTAACGTCCATCTCACCGTAACGCTTTTGGTTTCCGCTGTCGAGAACGTCTATGAAGCTTGAACGGTCAAGCATTATCTCCATAACGGCGGGACCGCCCTTGTCCGGCACGTGTACGTCGAAGCAGCCGGTAAAGGGGTTGAGGTAAGCGCCTCCCGTATATGCCTGCCACATAGAGAGAAGCTTAGGAGAGGAGACGATAAGCGTCCAGCCGATAACGGCGACGATGAAGCTGTTCTGATTGCTCTCTATAGTGAGCACAGAGCCGTCGAGGGAGGAGGCGTACTCGTACCAAACGCCCGAATCGTCAACGCGATAGAGCTTAACGGCCTCATAATCCTCCTCGCTGAAGCCGAGAGCTTCAAGATCGAAGTCCATAGTGAAAACTCCGGGCAGCATCTCGTCGTCGGAAAGACCTGCGTCAAGCTCCCACGCGTCGATAACAAGACCGGGGCTGTCGGACGAATTCCAGTAGCCTTCGACGAGGGAGCCGAACTCCTTTTCACCGACTGCTTTGAGGGTGAAATCCCTGTCCTTATCGAGCGCGTTCGCCTCTGCGGAGATAGTAATACCCTCTATCGGCTTTATCTCAAAGGCGGCGCTCTCACCCTCGGGCAGAACAACGGGAGTTTTCCGAGCCGGCGCAACGAGCGGCATCAGCCATGCGGGCCAGCCGAGACCCGTAACGAGGATTGCGGCTATGAGCACGAGGCAGAGAAGGAGAGTTGGAAATCTTTTCATAGCTTATTTCTCCTCCTCTTGCGTCTCTTCGTCCTCGGTTATATCCCAGCCGCCCTCGTCGCCGAAGAGCCATCCGTATTCGGGGTGCGGCCCGCTCGCCTCTCCGCCTTCAAAAAGCGAGCCGTCGGCGAGCGCCGCATCCACGCTCTCAAAGGTGTCGGCGGGAGCGTAGCTTCCCGTATCGCCGGTCTCAGCTTCTTCTACTTTCGCTCCCTTCCTGCCGGATGTACTTTCCGACGTACCGGAGGACTCAAAAAGGGTTTCCACGTTTGCAGGTATTTTCCATACGCCTACGCCTATAAGGGCGGCGAGCAGAACGGCGAGTATTATCGTAACGGCTGTGTAGTTTCGCGCGCGGACCTCCGTGCTTGAGCCGCAGTAACGGCAAAAAACCGCGCCGCTGGGTATTGACATACCGCATTTCGGGCAGGGAACGAGCATTACTTCCTGGGACGCGCTTGCTGCGCCGCGAGAAGTCTGATTGCCGCAGAATTTGCAGAACGCGGCCCCGTCCGGAATGGTCTTGCCGCAGAATTTGCAGAACATAGCAGGATCACCTCTCAGTTATTGAGCATAGCGGACGGGTCTCCTGAGTACGTGCGCCAGAGGAAGGTCATTACCTGAGCTCTTGTGCAGGAGGAAGATGCGCTGAATTTGCCGCCGGAGTCAAGACTGATTATCCCGCGGCTGTATGCCCAGACTGCGGGCTCATAGTACCAGTCGGAGCTCTTGACGTTGGAAAAGGGGTTGTCAAGACCGTCTGCGTCGCCCTTTTCGGCTCTGTACAGGAAGGTCATAAGCTGAGCGCGGCTCACAGTGTCATCCGGCTTGAATTTGGCGTCGCCGGATACGGAGATCATACCGTTTTCAAATGCCCAGAGTACGGGCTCAAAGTAATAATCGCCGGACTTGACGTCCTTGAAGGGGCTGACCTTGAGAGAGGGCTCCGGGCAGCCCTTTGCCCTCCAAAGGAAGGTAAGCGTCTGCGCTCTCGTGCAGTCTTTGGATGGGTTGAACCTGGAGCCGGATACCATTCCCTTTTCAACTGCCCACATAACGGGCTTATAGTACCACGAGCCTTCTGAAACGTCGGAGAATGGGTTGACTGTCGGCCCGGGCTCAGGCTCTGGTTCTGGTTCTGGTTCAGGCTCAGGTTCAGGCTCTGGTTCTGGTTCTGGTTCTGGCTCGGGTTCTGGCTCAGGCTCGGGCTCAGGCTCGGGTTCTGGCTCAGGCTCGGGCTCGGGCTCAGGTTCAGGGTCAGGCTCGGGCTTCGTATCTTTGCCGTCCTTATCGTCCTTATCGTCCTTGCCGTCCTTATCGTCTTCGTCCTCGTCTTCGTCTTCGCGGTCTGTCTCCTCGGTATCTTCCTTGTTTCCGAACCATGAGTTTTCAGCGTTCAGCTTCATTATATTTATAACGCCTATGAACGCAGCGCCGAGAACTGCAACGATGATGAGGCAGATCAAAAGAGCGAGAGGACCCTTTGACCGCTTTGGAGCGGACATAACGGGAGCGTACTGCGGATATTGTGCGGCAGATGCCGGAATGGGAGTTTGAGGCGCGCCGCAGCGGATGCAGTGAACGGCATTGTCTGGGAGCTTAGCCCCGCATTTTTCACAGAACATGGCTTATTCCTCCCCCTTGTCGGGACGGAGAGTGAAGTCCCCGTCAAGCGAAATGCTTTGTCCCTGATTGGTTATCGTTACCGAGAGCTTGCCGGAGATGCCGATTCCCTCGCCGTCGGTAAAGACGTTTGCTTTTATTAAAAAGTCGCCGCCGCCTGCGCCGCTCGCATCGAAATAACTCGTGCTGATCGTGATGACGCCGTTTTCGGGTCCCTTATAAAGGTGGGCGGTCTCCTCCTCAGGCGTTTTCGGATCGTCAAGACGCAATTCGGTTGAACTGAAGCGCATACCGAACATATAGTCTATAAATAGATCCCAGCGTCCGTTCTCATCGAAGCTCATCGAGTACTTCTGAGGCTTGCTCATAGCCTCGGCTATCAGTTCCTTGATATTATCAGGCGCGCCGGGCAGTTCCTCATAGCCCTGCATTTTTGTGAGCGTTATTTCCCCGATCCAGTCGCCGGCTAAATCCTTGGCAGTGGCGCCGGACATCTGCTCAGCGCCGTCAGGCAGCTTTCCGGCGTGAGATGGGGAAGAGGCGGGATCGGAAACTGCGCCGCCGTCTTCTTCGGACGTTTCGCCGTCGGGCTCGGACTTATCCTTCTCCTTATCCCTATCCTTATCCTTATGCTTTTCGTTATCGGACTCATCATCGCTGTCCTCTCGGGATACGGAGGCAGCTTCGGGGAAGAAGCCTCCCTCGTTGTTATACCAGTTGACGAGATACCACGCTTCTCCTCCGATTATGAGAAGCGTTAGAATAATGCCGATCCAGATCCCGGCGCTTGATTTCTTCTTGGGCTGAGGCTGAGGCGCAGGTCTCTGAGCGGGGGCGGGCTGCGGTATCGGAGCGGCAGCCGGGCGAGATGCGGGGGCACGCTGCTGGGGCGCAGGAGCCTGTACCTTTGCGCCGCACTTGGTGCAGAAGGCGGAGCCGTCGCGGATCGGACTGTTGCAGTTTCTGCAGATCATATCCATCCTCCTTATAAATATTTTCCTACTTTACAGTATACAGCAATCGGGAGGATATTTCAACATTTCGGTATGATTATACATAATTAAAAATGCCCTCCGGTGTTCCGGAGGGCAGAGTGGAAATGTTACGCTTTTTTGTATCTTTTCGGGATGAGCTTCGCCTTCTCAAGCGCAAAGTAGATAGCGGGGATGAGCACGATATGGAGTATCATTCCGGGCCAGGTGCCCGCAAAGTAAGCTCCGAGCCAGATGGAAACAGAGTACTGCGCGCCTCCGCCGAGGAAGACGGCTCCGTGAACGAGGCCTCCGACGACTCGGCCGATGAGCATAGCGATAAGAAGTGAAACGACGCAGTCGGCAAGCGTGCTTCCGGTGCGGATGAGCTTGAAGAAGAGACCTGCGAAGAGACCGTATGCCATCATTTCAGGAATAAAGTACAGGAGCATCGCCATCGGAGGCATACCGTTGATCAGACTTGCGAGCAAGGGACCGAGAGCTCCGCAGATCAGCCCGTAGAGCGGTCCGCAGATAAGTCCGCAGGCGAGCGCGGGGATATGCAGCGGCGAAAACGCCTGACCTAAGCCTACGGCATGGAAAAGCGGCGGCAGCGCGACGGAAAGCGCGAGAAAGAGTGCGGTAACGGTTAGCTTTTTGACAGTTGACATAATTATTCTCCCTTCGGAAATAAAAAAATGCGCTCTCCCGTGCGGGGAAAGTGCATACCTTCCTGGTATAGCGTTATGAGCAAGAGGAAACGAATCGGCGGCTTCTGCCGCTGCCGTCGGCTTCGTGCCGACGGGTATATTATAGTATCAGCGGGGAAAAAAGTCAAGCGCCGCCTTTATCAGACGGCGCGAGGATTATATTATGCCCAGGGGTCGGAGGATTTTGGGATTTTTATGCCGACGAGGAGATTCTGTTCCCAGAGGAACCACTCGCCGGTGGATGGCTTGAGGCGCAGGGTCACGGGGCGGGGGGAGTCGGCGCCGCCGCAGATAACGTCGAATTTTCTGTAGCCGCTCTCGGCAAACTGAGATGCGCTCTCTTTCAGAACGACGGTATAGGGCAAGGCTGGAGAATAGTCGTTATCGGGGGTCGCGCCTGCGAAATAGGAGCGCGGAATGTAGTCCTTACCGTCCATAAATCTGTCGCGGATGAACTGCTTTTCCATCTGCGAGAGGGGACGCGGACCGCGCAGGTAATCGAGCATAGCGTAGCACTCGTCGCGGCTTGAGGGATAAGCGGAGAGGGCGGCGACGGTGAGCGCGGCGGTTTCCTCGGGCTTACGGAGAGACGCCTCCGGCATAGCTTTAAGCTCGGCGAGAGATCTCGGCAGCTTGTTGAAAGTCACTCTGTATTCCATTATTGCTTCCTCCTCGGAATGATCTGTATGATAATTATAACCGCGACATTGCTGCGGCGCAAGGGAAAAGTTGCACGGCGCGGGATTTTGTGGTATTATGCGCTGAGAAGATAATACGGGTGATAAGGATGCAGAATGATTTTTCCAAAGGACCGGTCTGGAAAAACATAATATCGCAGGCTCTGCCTCTCACCGTTGCCCAGGTGGTACATCTGCTATACAACGTGGTGGACAGAATATACATAGGGCATATGGGCGAGGAGGGCAGCATGGCGCTTACCGGAGTAGGTCTGACCTTCCCGGTGCTGACACTCATTATGGCCTTTGCCGCGCTCTTCGGAATGGGAGGCGTTCCGCTCTTTGCCATTGAGAGGGGAGCGGGAGACGAGGGGAAGGCGGCGCTCATACTCGGCAACTCCTTTACTCTTACTCTCTGCGCGGGGCTTATATTAACAGCTCTCGGCTATATTTTTATGCGGCCCGCCCTTTTTGCGATAGGAGCGAGCGAGGAGTCTTACAGATACGCATCGGAGTATCTCAAGATTTACCTTGCAGGTACCGTGTTCTCAGTTATTGCGACCGGACTCGTCGGATATGTGCACGCGCAGGGCTTTCCGAGAACGGGTATGCTCTCCGTTGTCATAGGCTGCGCTGTCAATATAGCGCTCGATCCGCTGTTCATATTCGCCTTCAGAATGGGCATAGCGGGAGCGGCGCTGGCGACTGTTATAAGTCAGGCGGTCTCTGCCGCGTGGGTGCTTGCCTTCCTCTTCGGAAAAAAGGCGGCGATAAGGCTCAGATGGCAAAATATGAAGCCCGACCCGGGAGCGTCAGGAGGCATAGTCCGCCTCGGCACCTCAAATTTTATTATGCAGGCGACGAATTTCGCCGTACAGGTGACCTGCAACTCAACGCTCCATGCCTACGGCGGGGACCTATACGTCGGGGTAATGACCGTGACGAACTCCATCCGCGAGATATTCACTCTCCCTATAAACGGTATAGTGAACGGAGCACAGCCGGTTATAAGCTATAACTTCGGCGCGGGGGAATATAGAAGGGCGAGAGAGGGCATAAACTTCAACACCCTATCTGGCAGCGCTTTTACCGTTCTTGCATGGCTGCTCGTTTTCTTTTGCCCGTCTCTGTGGTTTGGAATATTTACAGACGACCCGGCTATGACTGAGGCAGGGATCGATATGCTGAGAATATACTTCTTCGGGTTTGTCTTTATGGCGCTCCAGTTTTCCGGACAGTCGGCGTTTCAGGCTCTTGGCGACGCGAGACACGCTATATTCTTCTCGCTGCTGCGAAAGGTGGTCATCGTCGTTACTCTTACGCTGCTTTTACCTACGATGGGCTTTGGAGTCAAGGGAGTGTTCCTCGCGGAGCCGATCTCCAACGTTGTCGGAGGCACGGTCTGCTATCTCACTATGCGCAGAACGGCTTACCGAAGGCTCGCATAAACGCAGCGTATAAATCGCTGTAAAACAGGTTACGTCGTTCAGACGCAAAAAAGTCCTGCCGCCTTTTGAGAGCGGCAGGATTTTTACTGACCCGTATAAGCTTTATTATTCTTTTCCGAAAAAGGAAAGAGCGTAATAGCTGACCGCGGCTGCGAGCTTTTTCATATCCCAGCCCGTGGAGTCGACGATAAGGTGGTAGCCGGCTTTGTCGCCCCATTCCAGATCGGTGAGCGCGGCGCGGCTCTCTCTTCTCGCCTGGTCTATATATTTCATTTTGCGCTCCATTTCGCGAAGCGAGAGCGACTCTCCGTTTTCCTTGCGCTCCATGCAGCGGTCGAGCTTTGCCATCCTGTCGGCGCAGACGAAAATGTTGAAGGTGTTATATCCGCTCAAGATCACGTCGGCGTTTCTGCCGACGATAACCGCGTCTCTTTCGAGGGACGCGATGCCCTCGAGCGCACGCCGTTCGGCGGCGAGCGTCTCGGCAGCGGGCGCGGAATTGGAGGCGTAGAAGGTGCGGCGGAAGGTGAGCGGTACGCTGCGCCAGAAGCCGGAGTCCACTGCGCGGCCGGTGTGATCCGGGCTCTTGCAGAGATCCCGCGCAATAACGCCAATTATTTCCTTGTCGTAATAGGACCAGCCGAGTATATCGGACATTCTCTTGCCGAGTTCTCTTCCTCCGGAGCCGAACTCGCGCCCTATGGTGACTATTCTCATTTGCATCTCTCCCGGAAAAAGCAGTTAAGCGGTGTAAACAGAGCCCGGCAATAGCCTGACCCGTGTCAGCAGTTACATAGGAGTTACGTCGCTTGCGAGGGCAGCAAGACGGTCCTCGCGCACGGCGCGGACATTAGTCTCACGGATCTTCTGCCTGAGAGGAAGTACGGAGCGCGGCGAAACGGACAGCTCGTCGATACCGATTGACAGGAAGGTCTCCGTAAGCTCAAGATCAGCGCCGAGCTCACCGCAGATGCCGACCCAGATGCCGTTCTTATGCGCGTTGTCGCAAACGAGCTTAAGCAGCCTTATAACTGCGGGATGATGCGCGTTGAAGAAACGTCCGAGATCGTTGTTCTGGCGGTCGCAGGCGAGAGTGTACTGCGTGAGGTCGTTTGTTCCGCAGGAGAAGAAATCAACCTCCTTAGCAAGCCTGTCGGAGATGACGGCTGCAGCGGGAGTCTCGATCATAATGCCGACCTGAACGTCCTCAGCGTAGGGTATTCCCTCCGCAGTGAGCTCTTTCTTAACTATCTCGCACATCTTTTTCGCCTCTCTGACCTCCCAGACGGAGGTGACCATCGGGAACATTATGCAGAGATGACCGTAAGCCGAGGCGCGGTAGAGAGCTCTGAGCTGAGTCTTGAATATCTCCGGTCTGGAGAGGCAGATACGCAGAGCGCGGTTGCCCATAGCCGGATTTTCCTCCTTCGGGAGGTTGAAGTAGTCTATCTGCTTGTCCGCGCCGATATCAAGAGTGCGGATTACGACCTCTTTGTCGCCCATATCGGAGAGGACCCTTTTGTATGCCTCAAACTGATAATCCTCGGTTGGATAATCGTCGCACTCGAGATAGAGGAACTCGCTGCGGAAGAGACCTATGCCTCCGCCGTCGTTTGCGAGAACAGTGTGTACGTCGCTCGGCGAGCCGATATTGCAGTAAACGCGGATGCGCTGCCCGTCCTTCGTCTCGTTGGGCTTCCCCTTGAGCTCGTTGAGGAGAGCGAGACGCTTGAGAAGCTCGGCGCGCTTTGCCATCATCTGGGCGCGGGTCGCGTCGTCCGGATCGAGGGCGATAGTGCCGGTAGCTCCGTCGATAATGACCTCGCGGCCCTCATATTCCGCCTTTAGCTTTTCGCCTACGCCTATAATGGCGGGGATACCCATCGTGCGGGCGAGGATCGCTGTATGGCTCGAGCCTGAACCGCCGGAGGTGACAAAGCCGAGTATCTTCGATTTGTCGAGCTGCACGGTCTCGCTGGGCGCGAGATCGTCGGAGGCGAGGATAACCGGCACGTCTGAATCAATACCGCCCTGTACTGCGCCGCAGAGGATCCCGACGAGTCGGGTGGAGATGTCCTTGACGTCGGCGGCGCGCGCGCTGAAGTATGCGTCGTCCATCGCAGAGAAGGCGGCGGCCTGCATCTCGCCGGCGTCGGAAACGGCTGCTTCGGCGTTTAGTCCGGATTCCTTTATCCCGGCCTCGATAGCCTCCTCATAGTCCATATCCTCGACCATCATCTGGTGAGTCTCGAAGAGCATAGCAGCCTCGTCACCTGCCTCCGCTCTCGCCTTTTCCGCGAGTTCACCGAGCTGGGCGATGGCCTTTTCCTGAGCGGCCTTGAAGCGCGCCCACTCAGCGTCTCTGTCCTCTACCGTGCGGCGCTGGACGTTGCTGTCTGCGCGGCGGTAGAAATAAAGGGGACCTGCGGCAATGCCGGTGGATACGCCCTTGCCCTGAATAGAGATCATATTTTAACTCCTTTCCAGATTATGCAAAACTGCTGCCTGTTGAGGCAGCGGTTTTGCTCTGAGTGATCAAAGATTAAAGATTTGCCTTGAAGAAATTCTCAAGCGCGGTGCAGACGGCGGCCTCGTCTCCGCCCTCAACGGTAACGGTGACGGTATCGCCCTGCTTGATCCCCATCTGCATTAGCGCCATAAGCTTGAGCGCGTTCACGCTCTTGTCGCCCTTCGCTATCGTGACGGTCGAGCCGGCAAAGCTCTTGACTTCCTTAACGAGGACGCCTGCGGGACGGGCGTGGATGCCTACGGGATCGGTGATCACATACTCAAAAGATTTCATTTTTTATACCTCCTGATTTTTGTTCTCCGGCGGAAGCTTTCGCCCCCGCCGGGCGATGTTGAATAATTGTTACCGGCTTATTTTGCTCCGCACTCGACGCCCTCGAGGTCGTCGGAGTTCGTGAGCAGGACTACTACGGTGTCGTC
>CACXBO010000090.1 GCA_902765975.1 Oscillospiraceae bacterium | reverse complement strand
TACGTGGAGGATAACGGCGAGAAGGAAGAGCTCATCGGCAAGGACCCCCTGGAGATCCAGAAGATGGGCGTCTCCCTGTCCTTTGTCCCCGAGGACCGTCTGGGCATGGGACTCGTCGGCAATATGGACCTCTCGGAT
The DNA here is from genome assembly GCA_902765975.1 of Oscillospiraceae bacterium. Lineage (GTDB taxonomy): Bacteria > Bacillota > Clostridia > Oscillospirales > Oscillospiraceae > RUG626. The sequence goes on along the minus strand of CACXBO010000090.1, from coordinate 3,368 downwards.
AATATGATGCTTCGCTCCTTCAGAAGAGGACGCTCCCTCTTCACCGACCGCAAGAGTCCGCACAGGCTTGCGGAGAACGTTGTCGAGGAGCTTGAGGTCTCAACTCCGAGCGTCTCCACCCCGGTACGCCGCCTCTCGGGCGGCAACGTGCAGAAGGTGCTCGTCGGGCGCGAGATTGCCTCGGCGCCGACAGTGCTGCTCACGGCATACGCCGTCCGCGGACTCGATATAAACTCGTCCTACACGATCTACGACCTCATAAACCGCCAGAAGGAGGAGGGAGTCGCCGTTATATACGTCGGCGAGGATCTCGACGTTCTTCTTGAGCTCTGCGACCGTATCCTTGTGCTCTGCGGCGGAAAGGTCAGCGGAATAGTTAACGGCCGAGGCGCGAAAAAGCGCGAGGTCGGAATGATGATGACGAAGCTTGGAGGTGACAGGAGTGAACGGTAAAACGCACACGCCGCTTATCCACGTTTCAAAGCGCGACGCCCTCCCTTGGCAGAAGGCGTGGCTCATAAGAGGCGGTTCCATAGTCGCTGCGCTGATAGTCTGCGCTCTCATAACGACGATGCTGACCGGCGAAAATCCGCTGCAGGTCTACGGCTCGATGCTCTCCGGCGCGTTCGGAACGGGCAGACGCATTTGGCAGCTCCTGCGCAACATCGCCATTCTTCTGACGATATCCCTCGCAGTTACGCCGGCCTTCAAGATGCGCTTCTGGAACATAGGCGCGGAGGGTCAGGTAATGGCGGGCGCTCTCGCCTGCACGGTAACGATGCTTTATCTGGGCGACAAGCTCCCGAACGCCGTTCTGATTCTCATAATGCTCATAGCGAGCGTCGCCGCAGGCGCGCTCTGGGCCTTTATCCCGGCCTTCTTCAAGGCAAAATGGAACACGAACGAGACCCTCTTCACCCTTATGATGAACTATATCGCAACTCAGCTCATAGCCTTTTTCATCGTTTGGAAATACCCGAACGGGACCGGCACGATGGGCATAGTCAATCAGGACACGAGAGCCGGTTGGCTCCCGAGGATAGGCGGCAACGAATTTCTGCTCATAATCCTCGTATCAGCCGTCATCACCGCCGTTATGTATGTTTATCTCGGCTATACGAAGCACGGCTATGAGCTCAGCGTAGTCGGAGAATCCGAGAGGACTGCGCGCTACGTTGGAATAAAGGTTGGCAAGGTCGTTCTGAGAACGCTCATTCTCTCCGGAGCCGTCTGCGGCGTAGTCGGCTTTCTACTCGTCGCCGGAGTGCATCACAGCATCTCCACGAATATCGCGGGAGGTCAGGGCTTCACTGCCGTTATGGTCTCGTGGCTCGCTCATTTCAACCCGATAATGATGGTGTTCTCAAGCTTCCTGCTCTGCTTTCTCGGACAGGGCGCGGATCAGATATCCACAGACCTCGGACTTGACCACGCCTTCGGGGATATCCTCACCGGAGTTATCCTCTTCTTTATAATCGGCTCTGAATTCTTCATAAACTATAAGCTGAACTTCCGCCCGAAGGAAGAGAGAAAGGGGCGTGCAGGAAATGTTTGATCTCTCATCCATAGCCGTCTTCATTCCCCGCGCCGTCGTACAGGGCATACCCCTGCTGTACGGAGCCACAGGCGAGATACTCACAGAGAAATCCGGCAACCTGAACCTCGGAATCCCCGGCATAATGTACGTCGGAGCTATCTCCGGAGTTATCGGCGCTCAGTTCTATGAGCAGAGCGCGGGCGGAAACCTCTCCGCCTTCCCCGCAATTATGATACCGCTTCTGTTTTCCCTTATCGGCTCTGCGCTTATGGGACTTCTGTACTGCTTCCTCACGGTCACGCTGAGAGCAAATCAGAACGTGACCGGTCTTGCCCTAACGACCTTCGGAGTCGGCTTCGGCAACTTCTTCGGCGCGTCGCTCGTCAAGCTCACGGGCAGCGAGACAGCCTCCATATCCCTCGGCGCAACGAGCTCCTTCTTCTGCGCCAAGCTGCCATTCGCCGATAAACTCGGCTGGTTCGGACAGATTTTCCTGTCCTACGGCTTCCTCGCCTATCTTGCGATCATCATCGCGTTAGTCGCCGCCTTCATACTGAAAAGAACGAGGCTCGGTCTCCACCTGCGCGCAGTAGGAGAGAATCCGGCAACAGCGGACGCGGCCGGAATAAATGTCGTCAAATATAAATACGGCGCAACGGTAATCGGCAGCATGATAGCCGGTCTCGGCGGTCTTTACTACGTTCTCGACTATATAAACGGCGTCTGGTCGAATAACGGCTTCGGCGACAGAGGCTGGCTGGCGATAGCCCTCGTGATATTCGCCGTGTGGAGACCGAATATCGGTATCTTCGCATCCATACTCTTCGGCGGCCTCTATATTTTCTCATCTTACAACAACACAGGGATGGATCTCGCCGCAAACGAGCTCTATAAGATGCTGCCCTACGTTGTTACTATAATAGTGCTCATAATAGTCTCCGCGAGAAAGAAAAAGGAGAACCAGCCCCCCGAGAGCCTCGGACTTCCCTATTTCCGCGAGGAGAGATAAAAAGCTATCGGACGCTTCCTTTTAAGCGTCCGATAATTATAATAAACGAAAAGAGGGTATCAGAATGGAATTTAAAACCGAAATATTCAGCCAATTCGATAAGAAATGGGCGCTTCTTACAGCGGGAAGCGCAAAAAGCTTCAACACGATGACTGTGAGCTGGGGCGGTATGGGAACGCTCTGGGGCAAGCCGGTCGTAACGGTCTACGTCCGTCCGAACAGATTCACCTACGGATTTATGGAGGAAAACGGTTTCTTCACCCTCAGCTTTTACCCGGAGGAGTACCGCAAGGACCTCGCCGTTCTCGGAAAACTCTCAGGCCGCGACTGCGACAAGCTTGCCGAGACCTCGCTTACGCCCGCTTTCCTCGCAGAGGGAGTGACGTTCAATGAGGCGGAAACAACTCTCGTTCTCAAAAAGCTTTACGCTCAGGATCTCGACACTGCCGCCATCCCGCCGGAGATACGCGAGCGAGTCTACGGCGGCGGGAGACCGCACCGTATGTATATCGGCGAGGTAGTGGATATTATCGCGGGTTCAATGCGCGGATGATCTGAACTCTATATAAATTACTGGCTTGATCTCTGTTGCATCATTGTAAACCCTACAACGATATGGGAAAAAGAGAAAAACGAGAGATTGACATTAAAGGACATATTTAATATAATTAAAAAGTTAGGGCTTTGACCTATTATATAATTACGCGGCAGCCGGCCGCGGGAATGGAGCAAAAGCAAATGAAAAACAGCGAAAAAACACTTGATATGATCGTAAACCTCTGCAAGGCGAGAGGCTATATCTACGCGGGCAGCGAGATATAC
>CACXBO010000089.1 GCA_902765975.1 Oscillospiraceae bacterium | reverse complement strand
GCCGTGCACGACTTCGACCTCGAGATAAAGGATAAGGAATTCGTGGTCTTCGTCGGACCCTCCGGCTGCGGCAAGTCCACCACCCTCCGTATGATCGCGGGCCTCGAGGACATCTCCGACGGCACTATCGAGATCGACGGCGAGGTCGTTAACGACCTCCAGCCGAAGGATAGAAATATCGCGATGGTCTTCCAGAACTACGCGCTCTATCCGCACATGACCGTTTACGACAATATCGCCTTCTCACTCCGCCTCCAGAAGAGGCCCGAGGACGAGATCTACGATAAGGTCACCAACGCAGCCGAGATACTCGGCATAACGGAATACCTCATGCGCAAGCCGCGCGCCCTCTCCGGAGGCCAGCGTCAGCGCGTCGCCATCGGCCGCGCCATGGTGCGTCACTCCAAGGTGTTCCTTATGGACGAGCCGCTCTCCAACCTCGACGCAAAGCTCCGTAACCAGATGCGCGCCGAGATAATCCTTCTCCGCCAGAAGCTGGACACCACCTTCGTATACGTTACCCACGATCAGACCGAGGCTATGACTCTCGGCGACCGCATCGTAATAATGAAGGACGGCTACATCCAGCAGGTCGGAACGCCTACCGAGGTCTTTGAGATGCCGAAGAACCTCTTCGTCGCCGGCTTCATCGGAGCGCCTCAGATGAACATCATCAAGACTCAGCTCACCCGCGAGGGCGGCAAGTACTTTGTCAAGCCCTTCGGCGTCAAGCTTGAGGTCGACGGCTCAAAGGGCGAGGCTCTTGCGAAGAAGGGCGTTAAGGACTGCGACATAGCCCTCGGCGTCCGTCCCGAGCACATCACCCTCACCCACGATAAGAACGCGATCCCGTGCTCCCTCGAGGTAAACGAAATGATGGGCTCCGAGCTTCATCTCCACGTCTACACCGAAGACGGCACCCGCCTTATCGTCAGAGTCCCGACTATCACCCTCGATCCGAAGGACAGAGAAGAGCTCGTCGCAGGCAAGAAGATCTACGTCACCTTCTCCGGAAAGGTTATGCACTTCTTCGATCCCGAGACCACAGAGAACCTTCTCAACTGACAGTAACCAAATAATAAGAAGCGGGGAGTCATCCCCGCTTCTTTACTCATAAGCCCGGAGCCGTTTTTGGCTCCGGGCTTGTTTTATTTCGCTCTTTTTGTTTCTATAAGCAGCTCTCTGATGAATTTGACCTTCTTTTTAAGCGGAGAGAAGCTCGAAAGCCTCCACTCCCAGTTGGGAGAGCCCACAGTGCCGGGGCTGTTTAACTTGGCGCGGTTGTCGAGACAGAGTATGTCGGCGACAGGGACGATAGCCATAGCGCAGACCGAACCGAAAACATAGCGCAGCATCCTCTTGGCAATATGCTCGTGAGGCGACCCGAAGCCCTTAAGCTTGGAGCGGAACACCTTGCGTCCCGCCTCGTCCATGCTCTGATACCAGCCGAGAACGGTCTCGTTATCGTGAGTTCCGGTGTAGATGAGCTGATGCACAACGGTCGGCACCTTTGAGAATATCGTAAAGTTTGCGACGTTCATTCCCATAAGATCGAAGCCCTCGCGCAGCGCGATAACTCCGGGCACGTCGTCGCCGCCGAGATCCTCAGCGACTATCTTTATATCCGGCATCTTCTCATAGAGCAGATGGAAGAACTCAAAGCCGGGCGCCTTGACCCAGACCCCGTCCCTCGCGGTCGGGCAGGAGGAGGGCACTTTCCAGAAGGTGTCGAAGGCGCGGAAATGGTCGATGCGGAGTATGTCGAAGAGACCGGCGTTGTAGCCGAAGCGATCGAGCCAGAATTTAAAGCCGTCCGCCTTAATGTAGTCCCAGTCGTATATCGGGTTGCCCCAGCGCTGCCCGTCGTCGTTGAAGATGTCGGGCGGAACGCCGGCGATGAAATCGGGATGCCCGTCCTTGTTAAGAAGAAAGTTTTTGCGCCCGGACCATACGTCGAGCGAGTCGATGCCCACATAGAAGGGCACGTCGCCCATAAGCTTAAGCTTCTTCGAGTTGGCGTATTTCTTAATCTTCATCCACTGCTTATAGAACATATACTGGACGAAGACGCCGTAGTCTATCTCATCCTTGAGATGCGTGAGGTCATATTTCCCGTCGATTATCCAGTCGCGCTGCTCGACAGGCCATTCGTTCCACGCGCGCATTCCGTTCTGACTCTTGAGCGCGAGGAAAACGCCGAACTTATAAACCCAGTCCTGGGCGGCAAAGGCGCTGAACGCCTTTTTCTCACTGTTTTTCGCGTAGAAATTCTTCGCGGCGATACGGAGATACTTCTCCTTATACTCGCGGGCCGCAGGATAGTCTATCCTGTCCGCGTCGCCTGTGCAAGCGTATGGCTCGAAGCCCTCCGGGAGGTATCCGTCCCTTTGGAGCATAGCAAGACTAACGTATATCTCGTCGCCGGCGAAGGAGGAGTAGGGCTGATAGGGGCTGTTGCCGAAGCCGAGCGGGTTGAGAGGCAGGAGCTGCCAGACGGAGAAGCCCATATCGGCGGCTATGTCAATGAAGCGGTACGCCTCGTCGCCCATTCCGCCGACGCCTTCGTCGGAGGGGAGAGAGGCGAGCGGCATAAGAATGCCCGCCGTCCTTTTTTCTTTTTTACTCATCGTATCACCTCATATTCATTCGGTACGAGAGCCGAGAGGCAAGACCCCTCGGCTCAGCGTGTCGGTAAAATGCTGTTCTTATACGCCCCAGACGTCGTCGTTGTACTGCTTGATGGTGCGGTCGGAGGAGAAGTAGCCCGCTTTTGCGATATTGACGGTCATCTTCTTCGCCCAGGCCCTTCTGTCCTCGTAAGCGGCGAGGGCGGCGGCCTTCTTCGCGCAGTAATCCTCGAAGTCGGGGAAGGTCATGAACCAGTCCTTGCCGATAAGCTCGCCGTGCAGCCTTCTGAGCACGCCCTCGTCGCCGCGGCAGAGCATCTCATGACCGACGAGGAAATCGACGGCGGCGCGAAGCCTCGGATTGGACTCATAGTAGTGGTAAGCGTTGTAGCTGTGCTCAGCGTAGGCCCTGATGACCTCGTCGGAGCTCTTGCCGAAGGTGAAGATGTTGTCCTCTCCGACAAGCTCGCAGATCTCGACGTTCGCTCCGTCCATAGTGCCGAGAGTGACGGCGCCGTTGAGCATGAACTTCATATTGCCGGTGCCGCTCGCCTCCTTGGAGGCAAGGGATATCTGCTCGGAGATGTCGGCCGCGGGAATGAGCTTCTCCGCCATGGATACGTTGTAGTTCTCAAGCATAACGACGTTGAGCCAGGGCGCGACCTCGGAATCGGAGCGGACGACCTCGCCGAAGGTGATTATCGCGTGGATTATATCCTTCGCGGTGACGTAAGCCGGAGCGGCCTTCGCGCCGAAGAAGAGGGTGACGGGACGGACCGGCCTGTGTCCGGACTTTATTTCGTGGTAGAGGTTGATCGCCCAGAGCAGATTGAGCTGCTGGCGCTTATACTCGTGGAGACGCTTGGACTGGACGTCGAACACGGCTTCGGGGTTAACCTCGATGCCCTGATGACGCTTGACGTAAGCGGCAAAGGCCGCCTTCTTGCCGCGCTTGACCTCGAGAAGCTCGGTGAGGAACTGATCGTCGTCGGCGTAGGGCAGGAGCTTTTCAAGCTCGTCCGCGTCCTTTATCCAATCCTTGCCGATCCGCGCGCTGATGATATCGGAGAGCTCGTGGTTGGAGGCGCGGAGCCAGCGGCGGAAGGTGATGCCGTTTGTCTTGTTGTGGAACTTGTCGGGATATATGTCGTAGAACGGCTTAAGCTCGGAGGCCTTGAGTATCTCGGTGTGGAGCCTTGCAACGCCGTTTACCATATGCGAGAAATGGATGTCGATATTCGCCATGTGTATTTTGTTGTCCCGGTCGATGATCTGGACGAAGGGCTCGGAGTATTTTCCGGCGATATAGGCGTTCATCCTGTCGATTATCGGGAGCATATGAGGAACTGCCTTCTCAAGATAGTATCTCGGCCACTTCTCAAGAGCCTCCGCGAGGATGGTGTGGTTCGTGTAGGCGCAGACCTTGGTGACTATCTCGTAAGCCTCCTCCTCGGTAATGCCGCGGGCGGTCATAAGGCGGATGAGCTCGGGGATAACGAAGGTCGGATGCGTGTCGTTTATCTGAACGGCAGCGTAATCGTATAGGTCGTGTATGTTGGAGCCCTTCGCCTCAGCCTCCTCGAGGATGAGCTGAGCGGCGTTAGCGCTCATGAAGTATTCCTGATAGACTCTGAGCAGCCTTCCCGCCTCGTCGGAATCGTCGGGGTAGAGGAAGAGGGTGAGATTCTTGAGAAGGTCGCCCTTGTCGAACTGGATGCGGTTCTTTATAAGGCGCTCGTCGATGGAGTCGATGTCGAAGAGACGGAGCCTTCCGCACTTGGAGCGGTAGCCGGTAACGTCTATCTCATACATGGTGGAGCGGAGCTTGTAGCCGCCGACCTCGATGTCATAGTGCTTGTCGGTGCGGCGCATCCAGCTCTCCGTGCCCCAGGTGAGCCAGTAGTCGGGGGTCTCGTACTGACGGCCGTTGACAAAGTTCTGCTTGAAAAGTCCGCAGTGGTAGGCGAGACCGACGCCGTCGGCGGGAAGACCGAGAGTAGCCATCGAATCTATAAAGCAGGCGGCAAGACGGCCGAGACCGCCGTTTCCGAGGCTGGGCTCGTGCTCAAACTCCTCAAGCTCGGCAAGGCTCTTGCCGGCTGCCTCCAGCTCCTCCTTTATCTCGCCGTAGATCCCGAGGTTTATGAGGTTGTTGGAGAGGAGCTTGCCAATAAGGAATTCCGCGGAGATGTAGTATACCTTCTTCTTTCCTTCGTTGTAGCCTCTGTCCTTCACCTCGTCGGAAACGAGATTGAGAAGAGCGTTGAAAAGCTCAAGGTCGGACGATTCTGAAAGGGGCTTCTGAGTGTAATCGCAAAGCTTTTTCATATTCTATCGTACCTCCATTGGATGATAAGAAATATCGCAGAATTGTACATACATTTTACCACTTCAAGTGAAATAATACTTGCATTCTGAGGGCGAAAAGTTGTACAATACTATCAAATCGTGAGGGGAGGCAAAAAGGTGGAGCTGAGCGAATACCTGCAGTACCACGAGAACAAGGCGCACGGGCGTCCGGGCTTCAGATACAACGTCTACGACTGCGCAATACCGGACAGTTTTCCGAAAGTTGATCCGCATTGGCACGATGAAATGGAGATAATCCGCATAAAGAGCGGGCGGGGCAGAGTGACCTTCGGCGCAAGGTCGGCGGAGGTCAAGGGCGGCTCGGTCGTTCCGATACTTCCGGGCGAGGTGCATTCGATAGAGTGCGGCGAGGGACGAATGGAATATGAAAATATCATCTTTTCTCTCTCCACCGTCGAGTCCACGGACGAGAACGACTGGGCGAGGGCGAACGTGTTCGCTCCTCTGCGCTCGTCGGAGCTTATTTTCGAGCGTCCGATAGAGCCGGGAACGGCGCTTCACTCAGAGGTCGCCCCGATCCTCGAGGAGCTGGACGCGCTCTGCTCCGAGATGAAGGAGGGGTATTCCCTCCTCGTGAAGAGCAGGCTCCTGCTTTTGCTTTACGCCTTCTATTCTCACAGGAAAAGCCGCGAGGAGGAGACGAAGAAAACGCACGACGAGGCGCTTAAGCGCGTCATAAGCTATGTGCGAGAGCACTACTCCGAGGAGATAAGCCTTGAGACGGCGGCGCAGATAGCGGGCTACAGCCTCTCTCACTTCATGCGCTTTTTCCGCGAAGAGACGGGCAGCACCTTCAACGGCTATCTTATGGACTACCGCCTGAGCTACGCCTCCTATCTTCTGAGGGAGTCGAGCGGAAGGATAAGCGATATCGCCATGAACTGCGGCTTCAACAACCTGAGCTACTTTATTCGGAGCTTCAAGCTCAGATACGGTCTGTCGCCGAGAGAATACAGAAAAAGTGTTGAGCTTTAGGCAGGACCGGTGTAAAATACCGATAGAAAACAACGGAGGGTCAAAATGGCAAATAAGAAGAAAAAAGCAGGCGCTGCGATAACGCCCAAGAAGGAAGTAATCCAGAAGCGGCAGGACATGAAGCTGTATCTCTATCTCGCCCTCTCTATACTCGTGCTGGCGATCGTCGCCGTCGGTATCGTGATGCTCATAAAGGCGACCTCCGGGACTAATAAGTCCGTGAAGCAGGATACCGCTCCCGCTGCTGATACTGCTGCGGACGTATACTACGCGGATATAGCGATAAAGGACTACGGAACGGTCTCGTTAGAGCTGTACCCCGACAAGGCGCCGATCACCGTGGATAATTTCGTAAGTCTCGCCCGTTCCGGCTTTTACGACGGACTGACCTTCCACCGGATAATGGACGGCTTTATGATGCAGGGCGGAGACCCGGAGGGCAACGGCAAGGGCGGCTCCGGCACAACTATAAAGGGTGAGTTTTCTGCGAACGGAGTTGAGAACGACCTGTCCCACGTCCGCGGCACGGTCTCCATGGCGCGCAGCAGCGGGGATATGGACAGCGCCTCGAGCCAGTTCTTCATCGTTCAGTCCGACTCTGTCTATCTCGACGGTCAGTACGCCGGCTTCGGAAAGGTAACGAGCGGAATGGACATAGTTGACCGCATCTGCGCGGAGGCGAAGCCAGTAGACAATAACGGCACCATACCCGCCGCCGAGCAGCCCGTTATCGAGAGCATTACGATCCGGGAAGGCTGAATAAAAAATATCTGCGTCCCATTCTTCACCGCCGCGGGCAGTGAAGGGGACGCAGTTTTTTTATTATCAGACCCTCGTTTTCCCGTAGATAAGTATATCCGCGATGCGCTTCGAGGCGAGACCGTCGCCGTAGGGGTTTTTGGCGCGGCTCATGGAGTCGTAAAGCTTTTCGTCTGTCAGCAGGGCCTTGAACTCCCGGTATATGTTCTCCTCCCTCGTTCCGATCACCTTGAGAGTGCCTGCGGCGACGCCCTCCGGTCTCTCGGTTACGTCGCGCAGCACCAGCACGGGCTTTCCGAGGGAGGGAGCCTCCTCCTGAATGCCGCCGGAGTCGGTCAGTATCATATAGGAGCGGGCGAGGAAGTTGTGGAACATCATAACGTCCATCGGCTCGGTGAGCTTTATCCGGTCGCAGCCGGCGAGGGTGGCGTCCGCCGCCTTTCTGACGAGCGGGTTTAAGTGGATCGGGTAGAGCACCTTCACGTCGGGAAACTCCTCTACCACTCTGCGTATGCCGCGGAAGATAGCGTGGAGCGGCTCGCCCCAGCTCTCGCGCCTGTGCGCCGTGAGGATGACGAGGCGGGAGCCGTCAGCCCAGTCGAGGTCCGGGTGGCTGAATTCCTCCACGACGGTCGTGCCGAGGGCGTCTATCGCCGTGTTTCCGGTGACGAAAATGCTATCCGGCTTTTTGCCCTCGCGCAGAAGGTTCTCCTTTGCAAGCTCGGTTGGCGCGAAGTTGAAATCGGCTATCGAGCCGACAGCCTGACGGTTGAACTCCTCGGGGTATGGCGAATGCACGTCGTAGGTGCGAAGCCCCGCCTCAACGTGCCCGACGGGCACGTTCATATAAAATGCCGAGAGAGCGGCGGCGAAGGTGGTTGTCGTGTCTCCGTGCACGAGTATAACGTCCGGCTCGACCCTGTCGATGACCTCGCGCATACCGCTCATGACCTTCTCCGTAACGTCGAAGAGAGTCTGGCCGGCGTTCATTATATCGAGGTCGAAATCCGGCTCGACCCTGAAAACGTCGAGCACCTGCTTTAGCATCTCCCGGTGCTGACCGGTTACGCAGACGATCGTTTCAACGCTTCTTCGGCTTTTAAGCTCCTTAACGAGGGGGCACATCTTTATTGCCTCCGGCCTCGTGCCGAAAACTAGCAGCACTTTTATCCTGTTTGGCTCCATCGCTTATCACCACTAATGTTAAAGCTTGTAAACTTTATCACCTGCGCCACAAACGTTGCACGTATCTAACAACACGATGTCACCTAAGACCGATGGGTCGTCTTTAATCTGGGAGTGACCCACCATTACAATAACCATTTCAAGTCCATCCAGAAAATCATCAAGCGAATGCATCTGATTGGGCACTATGTCAGTTTCGACCCATGGATCGTAGACCTTGCAAGCACTCTTGCAAAGATGGCGTTCCATACTCTCAAGCATCTGTAGCGTCGGACTCTCTCTTACATCGTCCACATCTTCCTTGTAGGTCAAACCATAAATCCCCACCTTTGCCGAAGAGTCTATGCCGACCTCTTGCATGATACTGAAAGCACGATTGAGCACATACTCTGGCATTGAGTCATTCGTCTCGCGCGCGATACGTACAAGCCGCGCAAGCTCAGGATAATCCCCCACCAGAAACCAAGGATCGACACTTATACAGTGGCCACCGACACCAGGACCAGGCGAAAGTATGTTTACGCGAGGATGCTTATTAGCGATGCGGATAATTTCATGGACGTCCATACCGTCCGACCGACAAATCTTCTGCAACTCATTAGCAAACGCAATATTGATGTCACGGAATGTATTTTCCACGACTTTGGTCATCTCCGCCGTACGAATATCAGTCACAACTATTTCCCCTTGGCAGAAACTGGCATAAAGCTCTTTTATACGTTCCCCAACCGTTATATCGTCTGCTCCAATGGTCCTGTTGTTATACAAAAGTTCGCTTATCATGTTTCCTGGAATGATGCGTTCAGGAGCATGCGCCAAGTGGATATCCTTACCAATAATGAAACCACCGTTTTCCACAACTGGTCTCACAAATCTGTCGATGGTCCCTGGGCTTACGGTCGATTCAATCACCACCGTAGCCCCTCTTGGTGCGACCTCAATTATGGTCTTAATTGCAGCGCTTATATAGCAAGGATCG
>CACXBO010000088.1 GCA_902765975.1 Oscillospiraceae bacterium | reverse complement strand
TCTTCGGCAGGATAAGCGTTATCGATATCCTCCTCGTCATTCTCGTAGCCGTACTCGTGTTCGCCGCCTTCGGCAGGAGGGAAAAGGTGGACGAGGCCGTCGTCAGCGAGGTCGGCGAGCCCTTTGAGTACCAGATCAAAGTTCGCGGCCTGCGCGACGTTTCGGCAGACAGCTTCCGCGAGGGCGACGCCCTGTTCGAGTTTGACACCGACACTCCGATAGGCGTTATCGAGAAGATTGAGAAAACGAGCTCGCTCAGCGAGGTGACGATGCCGGACGGAAGCGTGCCGGTCATCGAGATAGAGGACAGATACGACGTTGTGCTCACTGTCAGGACTCAGGGCTTTATCACCTCCGGCCGCTATTTCGCGGACGGGATATACGAGCTCTCGACAAACGCGCCGCTTGCGTTCTATTCAAAATACAACACCTGCAACGGCACGGTATGGAGCCTTCTGGGAGAGGTAAAGGCATGAAGATACTGCTTGCAACGATGGGACTTGACATCGGCGGGGCGGAGACGCATATAACCGAGCTCGCCAAGGAGCTCGTCCGCCGCGGTCACGAGGTCATAGTCGCCTCAAACGGAGGAGTCTACGAGGCTGAGATAACCGCAGCGGGAGCGAGGCACTTCTCTGTCCCGCTCAACAGGCGCAGGCCGATACCTATGCTCAGGAGCCTTGTCAGGCTGAACGGGATAATAAAGCGGGAGAAGCCGGATGTGGTCCACGCCCACGCGAGGATACCGGGCTTTCTCTGCGGGATAATACGCAGATTCAGAAAATTCCCGTTCGTAACCACAGCTCACTGGGTTTTCGAGTCCGGCGGCGCCCTCGGCTTCCTCACGAACTGGGGCGAAAAGACCGTCGCCGTTTCCGAGGACATAAGGGAGTATCTCAAGGTTAATTACGGCGTGCGCGACGAGGATATATTCGTAACGATAAACGGGATCGACACCGAAAAATTCTCCCCGGATACAGACGGTTCGGCGGTACGCCGCGAGTTCGGCATTCCCGCCGGAACGCCCGTTATCTCCCACGTGAGCCGCCTCGACGAGTCCCGCGCCCTTGCAGCGAGGGTGCTGATTTCCTCTGCTGAGAGGATAGACGCCGCTCTGCCCGGCGCTGTTATACTTATAGCGGGAAACGGCGACAGCTTCGCGGAGCTTGACTCAATGGCGAGGGAGGTTAACTCAAAGCTCGGGAGAAGGATGATAGTCATGGCCGGCGCGAGGACGGACGTCGCCGCAATAGTCGCCGCAGGGGACTACTTCGTCGGCGTATCCAGAGCCGCGCTCGAGGCGATGAGCGCGGCAAAGCCCGTAGTCGTCGCCGGAAACGAGGGCTATCTCGGTATATTTGCCCCCGAAAGGCTCGACGAGGCGGTAGCGACCAATTTCTGCTGCCGAGGCTGCCCGGAAACGGACGGCGAAAGGCTTGCGTCCGACCTTGAAAAGCTCTTCGCCATGCCGAAGGAAAAGCTCGCCGCGCTCGGAGAATACGGGCGCAGCGTTATAAAAGAGAGATACTCCGTCGGAAAAATGACGGACGACAATCTCGCCGCATACAGAGCCGCGAGAATGCCGAAGAGGATAGTGATGAGCGGCTATTTCGGCTTCGGCAACGCCGGAGACGAGGCTATACTCAGCTCCGTCTACGATATGGCGCGCAGGGCTCTGCCCGAGGCGGAGATAACCGTTCTCTCCCGAACGCCAGGGAAGACGGCGGAGAAGCTCGGCTGCCGGGCAGTCGACAGATTCTCGCCGTTCAATATCCACAGCACGTTCAAGAAATCGGACGCTCTCGTTTTCGGGGGCGGCAGTCTTCTCCAGGACGCCACCTCGACGAGGTCGCTTTTCTACTATACGTATATAATAAACAAGGCTCTCAGGCTCGGGAACAGAGTCGTGCTTCTCGCAAACGGCATCGGACCCGTGACCAAGCCGCAGAACAGGCAGAGAGTGCGGAGGGTTGTCGAGCGCGCAGAGATAGTCACACTGAGAGACCCCGGCTCGCTCACGGAGCTTCGAAATATGGGCGTTGCCCGAAGGGATATCTCCGTGACCGCCGACCCGGTGTTCCTCTCCGAGCCCTCGGATAAGAAGAGAGCGGAGGAGATCCTCCGCGAGGCCGGAGTTCCGGACGGCCCCTTCGTCGCAGTCTCTGTCAGACCGTGGAGCGGTACGGAGACCTTCCGCGCCAGATTTGCGGAGCTCTGCGACAAGATAATCCGCGAGATAGGACTGAACGTGGTATTTATAACCATGCAGGCGGGAGCCGACCGCACGGAGAGCGAGACTATTGCCGGGCTGATGGAGGAGAAGGCTTACGTTCTGCCCTCCGGTCTCGAGGCTCCGGATATCATGAGCGTTTTCGGGCTTGCCGGGCTCACGCTCTCCATGCGGCTCCATTCCCTTATCTTTGCCGCGCGAATGGCGGTCCCGACCGTCGGCTTCAGCTATGACCCGAAGCTCGATGCATACCTTGAGCTGCTCGGGCAGCCTATGGCGGGCTCTATTGAGAGCGTCGATACGGAAAAAGCTCTCGCAACGGTCAGAGACATCTGGGAGCACAGAGAGGAGCGGGTCCGCGCCCTTGAGGAGAAGAGAGCCGAGCTCACCCGCCTCGCCGCAGAGAACGAGAGAGCCTTCAAGGCGCTTTACGAATAAGAGATACAAAAATCAAAACAGAATAGTTCACCTATAAAGAGTGCGCGAGGGACAAGCCCTTTGACCGCACAGCAACCTGCCTTCCGGTAAGGTGCTAATGCTTGAGCGATAGGTATAAAAAGAGAGCCTGTCGCAGCGATAGGCTCTTTTCTTCTGCCTCTTTATGGGAATAAGGAGGCAGTTATTTATGTTTTCACACGTTATTATGCACGTTCCCCATTCATCCGTATTCATACCGCCGGAATATGAAAAAAGCTTTCTGACTGACGTCGGAGAGGAGCTTTCGTATATGACAGACTGGTACACGGACGAGCTGTTTTCGTCACGGCACGAGAGCCTCGTCTTTCCGGTAAGCCGCCTTATCTGCGACGTCGAACGGTTCCGCCGCGACAGCGACGAGATAATGGCGGAGAGGGGAATGGGCGCGGTTTACGAAAAAGGTCACAGACTTCAGAAGCTGAGACGCTTCGGAGAGAACGAAAAAGAAGAGATACTTGAAAAGTATTACGACGCGCATCACAGAACGCTTGAGGAGAAAGTGAGGCAGAGGCTTGAGGCGTTCGGAAAATGCCTCATTATCGACTGCCATTCATTCTATCCGGAGGCTTTGCCCTACGAGCTTGGGGAAGGCGGGGAGAGACCGGATATCTGCATAGGCACGGATCCGTTCCACACGCCGGAATCAGCAGCCAAAAGGCTTGAAGCGCATTTTCGGAAAGCCGGTTACTCTGTGGGACGAAACTCGCCCTTTTCCGGAGCCCTCGTTCCCATGTGTTTTTACGGAAAAGACAGCGGAGTCTCTTCTGTTATGGTTGAGCTTAACAAGAAGCTCTACCTGAACGGTGAGAAAAAGTCGGGAGGCTTTGAAAAGCTCCGCAATACCCTGCGCGCGATTGACTGGCTGAAGCTGATATGAGCCTGAGCCGATATGATTTCAGGGCTTCCCCGAAAACGGGAAAGCCCTTTACTTTCGTTTGGCTTTGATTATTCGTAAGTCATACGCATTTTGAAAAGCTGCCTGTCTGTCTCGCCGGAGAGATACCAGTCGTTCCCTGCGTTTCCCCAGCGGAGCGTGAGCAAGTCGCCGAGCTTTGCCTCGGCTCTGTACTCTATCCCGATGCGCGTGAGCCGCTTATCGTGGAGGAAGGACGGAAGGGTGTCCTCCATAAGGTCAAAGTAGCGGGTGTTGTTCATATGCCCGTTCATGTCCGTATAGCTGAAGGGCACGGTGAAGAAGGCCTCCGCGCTCGTGTCGATATGCCTCGGGGCGCGGGGCAGAGGCGGCTCGAGACCTGTTCTTTCAAAAGGCACAGCCACGTTCTTTTCCTCCGGAAAGACCATCTTCCTCGTTTCGGAGTCCATAAGAGCCCAGAGAGCCGAGGCCTTGACGAGCTCCGACCCGTCGGAGTCGAGCAGCCTGTAGTACCGGGGAAAGAAGAGGTGCAGAGTGTCGCCCGGCCAGCTTTCGAGAGTTACCTCCTCGTCGTACTCCGGCATCCTCGCTATCCACGCGTCCTGGAGAGTGACGACCCAGAGAAGACCGCGATCGAGAGTTTTCTCCCGACCGGCGCCGAGCTCTTCCGTGTGAGCTATCGACGCCTCCTGCATCATGCGAAGCATAGTCGAGAGGCGCAGCCTGCGGTTCAAGTCAACCTCCGCGTTGCGAAGGCGGTATTTTGTCCTGTAAACGCTCATTTGTCCATCCGTTTCTCTATGGCGTCCACAACGTCGCCGAGAGTGGAGAGCTTCTGCCACTGGCGATTGGGTATGCGGACGTTGAAATTGGCCTCAAGTCGGCAGATGACGAGGGTGAAGCCCATGGAATCAATCGCGGTGTCGGTGTTGATGACCGTGTCTTCCGAAAGCTCCTGTCCCTCAAGCTCGGGAACGCATTCGTAGATGACGTCCTTAGTCGCGGAAAGGATCTCCTGTCGTGTCATAGGTTAAGCTCCCATCTTTTTATTTTGCCCGTCGAGGTCCGCGGGAGCGGCGACGGGGTGAAGATTACGTCCTTTATCTGCTGACCTCTCGGTCTCAGCTCCATTACCGGCTTTATCGCAGCAAGCACAGCCTCGCGCTCGCCGGGTCTTCCGCGGATAACGAGGACCGGAGAGCCGTTCCTCTCGCATACGGCGAGATCGCGCCCGTGGAGAACGGCGGAAAGCTCGCTCTCATATTCGGGCAGGAAGACCTTGGTGCCGTCGGAGAGAACGAGCATCTCCTTCTTCCGCCCGGACACGTGCAGCAGACCGCGTTCGTCGAAAAAGCCGAGGTCGCCCGTGTGGAGTATCCCGCCGCGAACGACCTCCCGCGTTGCGTCCGGCATCTTGTAATAGCCCTCCATAATGCAGGTCGGAGCGGAGATCAGTATCTCCCCGTCGTCCGCTATCGTTATCTCGTCGTCGGGACATACGGTCATAGCGTAAGGGTCGTCTCCGAGGCTGAGAGCGACGCCGGAGCTGGTCTCGGTAAGCCCGTAGCCGAAGGAGACGCTAAGCCCCATGCTGGCGCAGGCGTCGATGAGCTGATGCGGGCAGTCGCCGGCCCCGATGAGAACGAGCCGCAGCTCCCTGTTGAGGACGCTGTGCTTCAGAAGGAAGCCGAGCAGCAGAGGCACGACCGATACGGCTGTCGGCGCGAAGAATGAGCAGTCGTCGAGATAGTGCCGCGCGCCGCGCCCGAGAGCTACCGCCGCGCCGCAGCTCAGAGCCCAGAGAAGACCGCAGACGAAACCGAAAACGTGGTTCAGCGGAAGCTGGCATAAAAGCACGTCGCCCGGAGCGAGGGGGAGAAGCGAGCCGCCGTTGTAGGCAGAGCTCATAAGGCTCTCGTCGGTAAGCACGACAGCCTTGGAGCGGCTCGTTGTGCCGGAGGTGAAGAACAGGACTTTTCCGCCCCCGTTTTTAACCCCGGAGGTGAGGTAAGCGGAGAACTCGTCTGTAAGCTCCGGATCGGACGCCCAGAGGCAGTCGATGTCTGTATAGGCGATATAGCCCTTCAGAAGAGCGTCCGGCGTGTTCTCGTCGAGAAGCACCGTCTGCATTCCGGAGACTATTGAGGACATTATCGTTACGACGCATTCAAGGCTCCCGTCGGCAAGTATGCCGAGAGAAGTCCTGCCGCCTGCCGAAAGCTCGTTTGCCCTGCGCTGTACGGCGTCGAACAGCTCAAAGTATGTAAGCGTTCTTTTCTCTCCCTCAGCCTCGAAAACGAGAGCCGGAGCCTGCCCGCTTTCCGAGGCCCAGTAGGAGAGCATATGATAAAGGCTTTGAAAGCGCATGGTATCACTCCTTCTACCCCAGTATATCATTTATCCTCCGAAAATAACAGACCTTTTTGCATTTTCCACAAAAAATTCAAAATATATTAAAAAAGGTAGTGCAAAATTCCCGCAAGTGGTGTATAATTTCATACAAAGGCAAGAAAGTATATTATTATTCGGGAGGTACGAAATGGATAAAAATATCAGGATATGTATCGTCGGCGGCGGTCCTGCCGGACTTTCCGCCGGAATGTATCTCGAAAAGAAGGGATACGAGAACTACACAATTCTTGAGCGCCTTGACAGAGTCGGCGGCAAGTGCTGGTCGCCGCACTACAACGGCAGGCGCTACGAGATGGGCGCTATCATGGGAGTGCCCTCTTACTACGCCGTTCACGACGTTGAGGAATTCTGCGGCATAACCCACGACGGACCGAAGCTCAACCGCAACTATAAGAACTCGGAGGGAAAGGTCATCGAGCCCTTCGAGCCGAAGAAGAACATCCTCAAGATACCCCGACTGCTCAGAATGAAGAAGCAGCTCAAGAAGTTTGGCGAGCTTTTAGAGACGAAATACAAGGGCTACGACGTGAACGGGCACCGCGGCGTCGCGGAGGGTCGCTACGAGGGCTTCTCCCAGCAGAACGCCAGGCGCGAGCCGGTCTCCGGCGAGAATCCGAACCTCAAGGATCTCGCCCTGCCCTTCTCCGAGTTCTGCAGGATAAACGGCGTCGAGCTTATCCAGGATATCTGGATCGGCCCGTTCACCTCGTTTGGCTACGGCTACTTCGACGAGATACCCGCGGGCTATGTTATTAAGTATCTCGACTTCCAGACCTGCATGAACTTCGTCAAAATAAACCTCTGGACTTGGAAGGAGGGCACTCAGTACATCTGGGAGCAGCTCAACGCCCACCTTAAGAATCCCGCCCGTCTGGGAAGCAGGATCGACAAGGTCGAGCGCCGCGACGGCAAGGTCTACGTCACCGTAAACGGCAAGGAGGAGGAGTACGACAAGATAATAGTTACCGCCCCGCTCTATATACCCAACAAGCGTGCGGACGGTCAGGTCGGCATGGTGGACTACTTCGACGCCCGCGACGACGAGCGCGAGCTCTTCTC
>CACXBO010000087.1 GCA_902765975.1 Oscillospiraceae bacterium | reverse complement strand
CGGGGCAGGCTCGGGCTCAGGTTCGGGCTCAGGCTCAGGCTCGGGCTCAGGTTCGGGCTCGGGTTCGGGCTCGGGTTCGGGCTCAGGCTCAGGCTCAGGCTCAGGTTCGGGCTCGGGTTCGGGTTCGGGCTCTGGTTCGGGCTCATCGCCGGGTTCTGCGGGCGCAGGTTCATCAGAAGGCTCAGAGCTGTAATATGTTCCGAGTTCATATTTTTCTATCGGATTAAGCATAAGCTTCTCATCGTCGGTTACAAGCCAAAGCTGCTTTTTCGACTTCTCAACTGTAAAAACGTCGTCATCGTCAGTTTTATAAGTGTCCTTCTTAGCGTTATATTTATATCCGACCTTCTCGGTCTCCTCTCCGTTCTCATCAAAGTAGGTTAGCTTTGTGCCGGTTACCTTCAGATAATAGATGAATTCTCCGTCCTCATCGAGAACGACATAATAGCCCTCTTCAAGAAGCCCGTTATCCTCGTTCTCTTCGACCTCATCAGCCTTATCCGCTCCCCCGGCGCAGCCTGCAAGGGCGGCAAGAAGCATCAGAGCAGCAAGAAGAAATGCAATGATTCTTTTCTTCATTAGTTTTATACCACCTTCCGTAATATGCGGTTTTTCTCCGCTTATCGTCAAGCTTACCATACTTTATTTCAAATTGCAAACCCCATTTGAGCTAAATTATCCTTGACAATTTAAATAGTAAAAGCTATTATAGCCGTAATGGCTTTGAAGGGAAATAAGCCGCTCAATCCGGGCACAGAGAGACGCCGGTCGCTGCAAGGCGGAGTCGGAAAGCGGTATAGCTCATCCCTGAGCCGTAGGCTGAAAGCGAAAGCAATTAAGCTGTGCCGGGCGCTCCCGTTACAGGGCCTCGCTTTTTTGAAGCGAACTGAGTGGGCTTACTAAGCCAAAAAGAGTGGTACCGCGGAGAATGATCTTCGTCTCTTTTATCCTGAACATAATCATTGTTTTTGGGTAAAAGAGTATTTTTTTACCCAAAACGGGAAGGAAAATATCAATGAAAGGTTACGAGAAATACACCCGTCAGTATTTCAATCCGCCGACAGTCACAATGGACTGGGCAAAAAAGGACTATATTGACAAGGCTCCGATCTGGTGCTCAGTCGATCTCAGAGACGGCAATCAGGCTCTTGTCGTGCCGATGAGTCTCGAGGAGAAGCTTGAGTTCTTCAAGGCTCTCGTCAAGGTCGGCTTTAAGGAGATCGAAGTCGGTTTTCCTGCCGCCAGCGACACCGAATATGAGTTCTGCCGCAGACTGATTGAGGACGATCTCATACCCGACGACGTAGCTATTCAGGTGCTGACGCAGTCGAGAGAGCATATCATCCATAAAACCTTTGAGGCAGTAAAGGGCGCGAAGAACGCAATAGTACACCTCTACAACTCCACCTCGGTCGCTCAGCGTGAGCAGGTGTTCCGCAGATCGAAGGAAGAGATAACAGAGATAGCGGTTTTCGGCGCGAAGCTCTGCAAGGAATACCGGGAAAAAACCGAGGGAAACTTCCGATTTGAGTACTCTCCGGAGAGCTTCACGGGAACGGAACCTGAATTTGCGCTTGAGATATGCAACGCCGTTTCCGAGGTTTGGAAACCGGCGGAAAACGATAAGGTGATATATAACCTTCCCGTTACCGTATCGCATTCGATGCCGCACGTTTACGCGAATCAGATCGAATACATGTCCAAGAATCTTAATTACCGCGAGAATATTATTCTCTCCCTTCACCCGCATAACGACAGAGGCTGCGCTATCGCTGATTCCGAGCTTGGGCTTCTCGCCGGAGCGGACAGGATAGAGGGAACCCTTTTCGGCAACGGTGAACGCACCGGAAACGTTGATATCGTCACTCTCGCGCTCAATATGTATTCGCAGGGAGTTGATCCGAAGCTTGAGCTCTCCGATCTTCCCGCGCTTACAGAGCTTTACGAGCGAGTAACGAGAATGCGAGTCTACGAGCGCCAGCCATACTCAGGTCAGCTCGTGTTCGCCGCTTTCTCCGGAAGCCATCAGGACGCTATCGCAAAGGGTATGAAATGGCGTATCGATCATTCCAACGATCCCTGGACCGTTCCCTACCTCCCTATCGACCCGACCGACGTCGGAAGAATCTACGAGGCGGACGTTATCAGAATCAATTCCCAGTCCGGAAAGGGCGGTATCGGGTATATTCTTGAAACACAATTCAAATATAACCTGCCTCCGAAGATGCGCGAGAGCTTTGGCTACTTTATCAAGGGAATATCCGACAGAGAACACAGAGAGCTTTTGCCCGCCGAGGTCTTTTCGCTGTTTAAGGAAAACTACGTCAATATCAAAAACACGGTCAATATCCCTGAGGCGCACTTCAGGCAGGAGCCTTCCGGCATAACGGCGACCGTGACAGTAAGCTACAAGGGTCAGACCTCCGTCGTTCAGGCCTACGGAAACGGACGACTTGACGCCGTTTCCAACGCGCTTAAGAAGATCGTCGGAGACGTCTATTCGCTCGACGCATACTCAGAGCACGCTCTCACCTCCGACACGGGTTCCGACGCGGCCTCTTACGTCGCCATAAAGGATCTCAAGGGCAGGATGGAATGGGGCGTCGGAGTAAGCCGCGATATCATCATCTCATCCATCAAAGCTCTCGTTGGCGCTGTCAACAGGCTTATGACAGCTGAAACAATAAAGTAAGAAGGAATTAACGCTTATGAAAATGAAAGGCGCTCAGATAGTTATCGAGACCCTCATCGAGCAGGGAGTTACAGACGTTTTCGGATATCCGGGCGGACAGGTCCTCGATATCTACGATGCACTCTATACCAGCTCCGACCGCATAAGCCACCATCTCACGGCTCACGAGCAGGGCGCGGCTCACGCTGCCGACGGCTATTCGAGAGCAACGGGCAAGGTAGGCGTCTGTTTCGCAACATCAGGTCCGGGAGCTACCAATCTCGTTACAGGAATTGCGACCGCCATGCTTGACTCCGTGCCTATGGTCGCTATCACCGGAAACGTCGCTCAGTCCATGATTGGGCGCGACAGCTTTCAGGAGATAGATATAACCGGCATCACCCTCCCGATAACCAAGCATAATTATTTTATCCACGACGTCAATAAGCTTGCCGACAAGATCCGAGAGGCTTTTCGCATAGCAAAGTCCGGCAGACCCGGCCCCGTGCTTATCGACATACCGAAGGACATCCAAACAGCAATCGGTGAGTTTGAGCCCAAGCCCGTCGCCGAGCCCTTCCCTCTCCCCGAACCCGATCCCGCAAGGATTGCAAAAGCCGTCGAGCTTATTAATGCAAGGAAAAAGATATTTATTCACATCGGCGGCGGAGTTATCGGCTCGAAAACTTACGGACTCGTTACGGAGCTTGCAGACAAGGTCGACGCTGTTATAGGCTGCTCTCTTATGGGGCTTTCCGCTATCCCTACCGAGCATCCGCGTTTCCTCGGAATGCAGGGAATGCACGGACATTACGCTTCTTCAATGGCGTCTAGCAAGGCAGACCTGATAATCGCCGTCGGAACGAGATTTTCAGACCGAGCAACGGGAAACAAGCAGAAGTTCGCCAAAAACTCCGACATAATCCATATCGACCTTGATTTCGCGGAAATAAACAAAAATATTACGGCGAATATCGGTATTTCAGGAAACATCGAGACTACGCTGAAGGCTATTCTTGCCGGAGTTGAGAAGGCCGAGCATCCGGAGTGGATAAGCGACGTAAACGCACTTCGTGAACGTGAAAAATCCGTTATTCCTTCCGTCCCGCAGTTAGACCCGTATTTTGTGATCGACGCAATAAACAAAACCGTCGATGCGGACACCGTTATCGCAACCGACGTCGGACAGCATCAGATGTGGGCTGCTCAATTTGTAAACTTCAGAAAGCCGCGCAAAATGATATCCTCCGGCGGACTCGGAACGATGGGCTTCGGAATGGGCGCCGCTATCGGCGCTGCCGTCGGAAGCGGAAATAAAACTGTTCTCATCACAGGCGACGGCTCCTTCGGTATGAATCTCAACGAGCTCTGCACTGCAGTAGCGTCCGGAGTTCCTCTTACCATCGTGATCATGGACAACGGCGTTCTCGGTATGGTGCGCCAGTGGCAGACACTTTTCTATAATATGCACTACTCCTCTACCACGCTCGGTAAGCGAGTCGACTACGTAAAGCTCGCCGAGGCCTTCGGAGCGAAGGGCGTTCTCACCGATACTCTTGACGGATTTAAGTCTGCCTTCAGCGAGGCTTACAATTCCGGCGGAGTGACCGTTATAGACTGCCTTATCGACAAGGACGAGTTTGTTCTCCCGATGCTGCCTCCGGGCGGGGCTATCGACGATATGATAACGAGGAAAGGAGAATAACCGTGGAAGATAAAGGAAGCAGCTTCGTTATCGCCGTCTACGTCGACAATAAATACGGCGTGCTTACGAGAGTTACGAGTATGTTCACAAGGCGAGGCTTCAACATCGACTCACTCACTGTCGGAGTCACGGAGAGTCCGGAATACTCGCGAATTACGATCTCGATGTCCGGCGACGGCTACGCGAGAGCTCAGATGCTCAATCAGCTCCGAAAGCTCTTCAACGTGAAAAAGGTCGAGGTGCTTGAGGAGACCGACGCAGTTCAGCGCGAGCTGATCCTCGTTAAGATAAAGAACGATCCGGACGAGCATCAGCGGGTTCTGTCCGCTCTCGATATTTTCAAGGCGCATATCATCGACTACTCCGTCGAGGCGCTCTGCGTCGAAGTCACCGGAGCTCCCGCAAAGATAGACGCTTTCATTGAGATGGTGCGTCCTCTCGGCATAATCGAGCTATGCCGCACAGGTATCGTCGCTCTCCAGAAGGGCGGAAAAAACATGCTCGAAAGCCCCGACGTCAACTGAAGAATAATATAAAATCACATATAAAAGGAGATAAAACCATGGCAAAGATCTATTATCAGCAGGATTGCGATCTTGCAAGGCTCGACGGAAAGACCGTCGCTATCATCGGTTACGGCTCACAGGGTCACGCTCACGCTCTCAACCTTAAAGATTCCGGCGTTAAGGTCATCGTCGGACTTTACGAGGGCTCAAAAAGCTGGAAAAAGGCCGAGGCTGCCGGTCTTACCGTTATGACCGCCGCTGACGCCGCAAAGGCAGCAGACATCATTATGATACTCATCAACGACGAGAAGCAGGCGAAGCTCTATAAAGAGAGCATTGAGCCCGGCCTCTCCGAGGGCAAAACTCTCGCCTTCGCTCACGGCTTCAATATTCATTTCGGCTGCATCAAGCCCCCGAAGAACGTAAACGTTATTATGATCGCGCCAAAGGGTCCCGGTCACACCGTCAGAAGCGAGTATCAGGCCGGAAAGGGCGTTCCCTGCCTTATAGCAGTTGAACAGGACGCCACCGGCGACGCTCTTGAGATAGGTCTTGCCTATGCTCTCGGCATCGGCGGCGCAAGAGCCGGCGTGCTTGAGACCACATTCCGCACCGAGACCGAGACCGACCTCTTCGGCGAGCAGGCCGTTCTCTGCGGCGGCGTCTGCGCGCTTATGCAGGCGGGCTTTGAAACTCTCGTTGAGGCTGGCTACGATCCCAGAAACGCATACTTTGAGTGTATCCACGAGATGAAGCTCATTGTCGACCTTATCTATCAGTCCGGCTTTGAGGGAATGCGCTATTCTATCTCCAATACCGCTGAGTACGGCGACTACGTCACCGGTCCGAAGATCATAACCGAAGAGACCAAGAAGACGATGAAGAAAATCCTCTCCGATATCCAGGACGGCTCCTTTGCAAAGGAGTTTCTGCTCGATATGTCCGATGCAGGCTCTCAGGTCCACTTCAACGCTATGCGTAAGAAGGCCTCCGAGCATCCCTCTGAGGTCGTCGGCCGCGAGATACGCAAGCTTTACAGCTGGTCCGACGAGGATAAGCTCATAAACAACTGATATATTCGCCCGCTGAGGGCTCTTGCGCCCTCAGCGGATTATTATACCGTTTTTTATATACGATTGGAGGATAATTATGGTCAAGGACAGAGTTGCGAAGGGCTTTGAATTTGCCCCCGCGCGCAGCCTTTATCACGCTCTCGGGCTTACCCGCGAGGAGCTTGATCGCCCGCTTATCGGCATTGTCAGCTCATATAACGAGATCGTTCCCGGTCACATGAATCTCGATAAAATAACAGAAGCTGTCAAATTAGGCGTAGCCATGGCAGGCGGAACGCCTATCGTCTTCCCCGCTATAGCCGTCTGCGACGGTATTGCTATGGGTCACGTCGGAATGAAATACTCACTCGTAACGAGGGACCTTATCGCAGATTCGACCGAGGCAATGGTTATGGCTCACGGTTTTGACGGTCTCGTTATGATACCGAACTGTGACAAGAACGTTCCCGGTCTTTTGATGGCTGCCGCAAGACTTAATCTGCCGACTATATTCGTATCCGGCGGTCCTATGCTCGCCGGTCACGTCGAGGGCTGCAAAACGAGCCTTTCCAAGATGTTTGAGGCTGTTGGAGCATATTCCGCAGGAAAGCTCAGCGAGGAAAAGCTTCAGGAATATGAGGAAAAGACATGTCCATCCTGCGGCTCATGCTCCGGTATGTACACCGCGAACAGCATGAACTGCCTCACCGAAGTCCTCGGCATGGGTCTCAGCGGAAACGGGACTATCCCCGCTCCGTATTCCGCAAGGATTGAGCTTGCGAAAAGGGCCGGTATGCAGGTGATGGACCTCGTCAGAAGAAATATACGCGCAAGGGATATAATGACAAAAGACGCTATTTACAACGCGCTCACCGCTGATATGGCTCTCGGCTGCTCCACGAACTCTATGCTCCACCTCCCCGCTATCGCAAACGAGTGCGGCGTTGAGTTCAGCCTTGACCTCGCAAATGAGATCTCGGAACGCACGCCTAATCTCTGCCACCTTGCGCCCGCAGGTCCGACCTATATGGAGGATCTCAACGAAGCTGGTGGAGTTTACGCCGTTTTGAAGGAGCTTTCCAAGAAGGGACTTATAAACACAGAAGTCATGACTTGCACCGGAAAGACTCTCGGCGAGAACATTGCCTTCGCCAGAAACAGCGATAACAGCGTTATTCGCGATATTGACGATCCGTATTCTCAGACCGGCGGTATCGCCGCACTCTTCGGCAACCTCGCTCCCGACGGCTGCGTCGTTAAGCGCAGCGCAGTTGCGCCCGAGATGCTCGTGCATGAGGGACCCGCAAGAGTGTTCAACTCCGAAGAGGAGGCTATAAAGGTCATCTACGCCGGAGGGATAAAACCCGGCGACGTCGTTGTTATCCGCTACGAGGGACCCGCCGGAGGACCCGGTATGCGCGAGATGCTCTCCCCCACCTCCGCTATCGCGGGCGCGGGACTTGACAGAGAGGTCGCACTCATCACGGACGGTCGCTTCTCCGGGGCTACGAGAGGTGCCGCCATCGGCCACGTTTCACCTGAAGCGGCTTCCGGCGGTAATATCGCATACGTCCACGACGGCGATATAATCTCGATCAACATTCCGGCTCATTCTATAGAGTTGAAGGTATCCGAGGACGAGCTGAGCAGAAGACGCGCCGAGGAAAAGCTTCAGATCAACGAGGTTACGGGATACCTCAAGCGTTACCGCAAGCTCGTTTCCTCCGCAGACAAAGGCGCAATAATAAACCGCTGAGAAAGGAGAAATACGTATGGGGATGACAATGTCTCAAAAGATTCTTGCCTATCACGCCGGGCTTGACAGCGTCGAGGCCGGGCAGCTTGTGCTCTGCCGTCTCGACAGGGTGCTGGGCAACGATATCACTTCCCCTGTTGCTATAAGAGAATTTAAGAAAATGGGTGCGGAAAAGGTCTTTGACAGAGACAAGGTGACTCTCGTTATGGATCACTTCGCACCGAATAAGGATATTAAGGCCGCAATTCAGTGCCAGACCTGCCGTAATTTTAGTGCCGAGCAGGAGCTGTCCGGCTTCTTCGACGTCGGAACGATGGGCATTGAGCACGCACTTCTCCCGGAGCAGGGTCTTGCAGTCTCCGGCGATCTTATTATCGGAGCGGACAGCCACACCTGCACCTATGGAGCTCTCGGCGCTTTTTCGACAGGCGTTGGCTCCACCGACATGGCCTTCGGTATGGCTTCAGGTAAGGCTTGGTTCAAGGTGCCTTCGGCTATCAAATTCGAGCTTACCGGCTCCCTTCCGAAATATGTTTCGGGTAAAGATGTAATTCTTTCAATTATCGGAAAGATAGGCGTTGACGGAGCTCTGTACCGCTCCATGGAGTTCTGCGGCGAAGGCGTACGGTCTCTCTCAATTGAGGACAGGCTTACGATCTGCAATATGGCTATCGAGGCGGGCGCCAAGAACGGTATCTTCCCCGTTGACGAGGTCACCCTCGCCTTTGAAGAAGGGCGTGCAAAACACGAGCCTATGATATTTGAGGCAGACGCCGACGCTTCTTACGACGAGGTCTATACTGTAGACCTCAGCTCTCTGAGACCGACAGTTGCTTTCCCTCACCTGCCGGAAAACACGCGTTCGATCGACGACGTCGGGGAGATAAAGATCGATCAGGTTGTTATCGGCTCCTGCACTAACGGACTTTATAAGGATCTCGAAGAGGCTGCAAAGATACTTAAGGGCAGAAAAATCGCAAAGGGCGTCAGGGCTATCGTAATCCCCGCCACTCCTTCTATATATCTTAAATGCGTTGAGCAAGGTCTCGTGAAGACCTTTATCGAGTCCGGCTGCATCGTTTCGACCCCCACCTGCGGGCCATGCCTCGGGGGTTATATGGGCGTTCTCGCCGCCGGCGAACGCTGCGTTTCCACTACAAACAGAAATTTTGTCGGCAGAATGGGCGACACGAAAAGCGAGGTATATCTTGCGAGCCCGGCAGTTGCCGCGGCAAGCGCCGTAATGGGCAGAATAGCCGGCCCAGAGGAGGTTATGTTATGATCAAAGAAGGAAACGCTATTAAATTCGGCGACAACATCGACACCGACGTTATTATCCCGGCAAGATACCTTAACACCTCTGACCCGAAAGAGCTCGCGAGCCACTGCATGGAGGATATCGACAGAAGCTTCACAGGCAGAGTGAACGAAGGGGATATCATGATCGGCGGCGAGAATTTCGGATGCGGTTCTTCACGCGAGCACGCACCTATAGCGATCAAGGAAAGCGGTATTTCCATCGTTATTGCAAAGAGCTTTGCGCGCATTTTCTACCGTAATTCCATTAATATAGGGCTTGCCATAGTTGAATGCCCCCTTGCCGCCGAAGAGATATGCGAGGGCGACAGAGTGAGCGTAGATATGGACAGCGGAGTAATAACCGATCTGACCTCGGGCAAAAGCTATTCCGCCGAACCGTTCCCCCCGTTTATCCAGGAGATAATAACCGCCGGAGGCCTCGTTGAGGCGATGAAGAAAGGGATAATCAGATGAAATACGAAATAGCTCTTTTACGGGGCGACGGAATAGGTCCGGAAATTGTCGACTCCGCCGTTCGCGTTCTTAAGGCGATCGCGGTAAAATTTGGACATGAGTTTATTTTTACTCCGTATCTGATTGGAGGCGCGGCGATTGACGAGGTCGGAGTTCCCCTGCCCGACGCCACAGTCGAGGGATGCCTGAGATCAGACAGCGTGCTCCTCGGCGCGGTCGGCGGCCCGAAGTGGGATACTCTTCCCGGAAATCTTAGGCCGGAAAAAGCTCTTCTCGGAATAAGGAAAGCGCTTGGGCTTTTCACAAATCTTCGTCCCGCAAGGCTCTATCCCGCTCTCAAGGACTCTTGTCCGCTGCGCGAGAGCGTCGCTGCAAACGGCTTTGACATTATGATCGTCCGCGAGCTTACAGGCGGCATATATTTCGGAGACAGAGGCTACAGAGAGGGCAAGTACGGAGAAGAGGCGTTTGATACCGAATGCTACAGCCGCTTTGAGATCGAACGTATCGCCCGCGTTGCTTTTGAAACCGCGAAGAAACGCCGTTCAAAGGTAACGAGCATTGACAAGGCAAACGTGCTTGAAACGAGCAGGCTTTGGAGAA
Source organism: Oscillospiraceae bacterium (assembly GCA_902765975.1). GTDB lineage: Bacteria > Bacillota > Clostridia > Oscillospirales > Oscillospiraceae > RUG626. The sequence continues at coordinate 3,230 of CACXBO010000087.1, read as the reverse complement.
AGACCGTTCACGAATTAGCCGCTGAGTATGCAGACGTCGAGTGCTCGGATATGCTCGTTGACAACGCAGCTATGCAGCTCGTTAAGAATCCCGCTCAGTTTGACGTTGTTCTGACCTCCAATATGTTCGGCGATATTCTTTCCGACGAAGCGAGCCAGATAACCGGCTCTATCGGTCTTCTTCCCTCCGCCTCGCTCAGCGATAACACGAGAGGAATGTACGAGCCTATCCACGGGTCTGCTCCCGATATTGCCGGAAAGGGTATTGCAAATCCGATTGCTACTATACTCTCCGCCGCGATGATGCTGCGCTATTCCTTCTCTCTGTCCGCCGAGGCCGACGCAATTGAAAATGCGGTAAGCTCAGTTCTTAACGACGGGCTCAGAACTGCCGATATCGCAGCAAAGGGCGATCCCTTCCTCACCACCGCTGAGATGACAGACGCGATAACAGAGCGTATTTAAGCTTGACTAAGGCCGTTTGATATTATAATATTGACGCAAGGACTAAATAAAGAAAGTGGGGTGCGGCAATGGGTAAAGAGAGCTATATTTCCGCTCTGATAAGCTCGCTTGTGATATTCAAGGGCGTTGCCGACGGACCGGTCCTTTCAAAATTACGCATTTTCGGGGAGGGCGAGCCGACCGTTAAGTGCTATACCGATTTTATCAGCGAATTATACAAGCATGGGGTTAATTTTTCACGTTATATGCTCGAAGCCGTCTGCGAAGACGATAATATCTACGTCCGTATGCGTATGAGCGGCAGACCCGTTCCGCCCATTATCGAAAGCGCCGTTCAAAACGAGCTGCGCGTATTCTCGATCCTCTCTTCATTCACCTCGGTCGAGCTGAAGCTTATGACGGGCTTCGACGGATTTCTGCCGGACTATGCGACGGAGAAAATCGATTATGCAGCCGAGTATGAAAAAAGTCTCCTTGAGGTCGGAAAAAATGGCTTTGGAATGTACGCAAGATATAAAATGTTCCGCCTTGAAGCCGGTGAGACAGTTCCGATCCTGTCTCCAGATCCTATTACAGTGGACAGGCTCATAGGCTACGAGCGTCAGCGGACGCAGCTTATCGACAACACTCGAGCTCTTCTTGAAGGAAAGCCCGCTGCCAATGCGCTGCTCTCCGGCGACGCGGGAACCGGAAAATCATCAACCGTCAAGGCGATAGTCAATCTATTTGCTCCCGAAGGGCTCAGGCTCATCGAGCTTAAGAAGAACGAGCTGAAATATATCCCAAAGATCATCGACGGGCTTCGCGATAATCCCCTGAAGTTTATTATTTTTATCGACGACCTCTCTTTCGGAAAGAACGACTACAACTTTTCCGCCCTCAAGGCTACGCTTGAGGGCTCCGCGTCGGTCAAGTCGGATAACGCCGTTATCTATGCGACCTCAAACAGGCGTCATTTGATAAGAGAGAGCTTCTCCGACCGGGAGGGCGACGACGTACACAGGCTCGACACTATGCAGGAGCTGATATCGCTCTCCGACAGATTCGGGCTCAATATCCTTTTTACCAAGCCTTCACGCCAGCTTTACCTTGAAATAGTACACGGTCTAATAAGATTCTACGGCATCGACGACACTTACGGCGACGTCGATGCCGAGGCTTCTGCCTTTGCCCTCAGAAAGGGCGGATTTACGCCGAGAGCTGCTGAGCAGTTCGTTAACGGCATTCTGGGAGGTATCATTCTCAATGATAACGCTTGATAAAATATACCACGCAAAATACGTCCTCTCCGACGTAATTCGTGAAACGGACGTAATCCACGCTCCGCATATTAACGAAAGCAGTAAAATATATCTGAAAACCGAAAATCTGCAGATAACCGGCTCCTTCAAGGTCAGGGGCGCTTATTACAAGATGAGCCAGCTCTCCGATGAAGAGAAGGCGCGCGGGGTCGTTGCCTGCTCTGCAGGAAATCACGCTCAGGGCGTTGCTCTCGCAGCGCAGAAGGCAGGAATTAAAGCTGTAATCTGCCTGCCGGACGGCGCGCCTATTTCGAAGGTCGAGGCGACAAAGAGCTACGGAGCCGAGGTCAAGCTCGTTGAGGGTGTGTACGACGACGCTTATACGGAGGCCCTTAGACTCAGAGACGAGCAGGGCTATACCTTTATCCATCCCTTTGACGATGAGCTTGTTATAGAGGGTCAGGGCACTATCGGTCTTGAGCTCTTTGACCAGATACCCGATATGGAGGCTGTACTCGTTCCGATAGGCGGCGGCGGGCTCATTTCCGGCGTTGCTTACGCGATAAAGTCTCTCAAGCCGAGCATCAAGATTTACGGAGTTCAGGCTGCGGGCGCTCCTTCTATGCGTTCTTCCATATCCGCGGGCTCTATTCTTTCGCTCGACAGCGTTTCCACGATCGCTGACGGCATCGCTGTCAAAACGCCGGGAGTCAACACCTTCGATATGGTCTCAAAATACGTAGACGACGTCGTGACCGTTACCGACGACGAAATAAGCGCCGCGATACTTGCGCTAATGGAGCAGCAGAAGCTCGTAACCGAGGGCGCGGGCGCGTGTTCCGCCGCAGCCGCAATGTTCGATAAGGTCCCCATACGCGGAAAGAAGACTGTTTGCCTCCTCTCGGGAGGGAACATCGACGTTACGATACTCTCAAGAGTAATCAAGCGCGGACTTATAATGAGCGGACGAAACTGCCAGTTCACTATCGAGCTTATGGACAAGCCCGGTCAGCTTGAGCTCGTTGCCCACACTATTGCCTCACTTGGCGGCAATGTCACAAGCGTACACCACGAGCACGCAAATGCCGGCCAGGACGTCAACGGCTGCTTCCTCCGCCTTGAGCTTGAGACAAGAAATCAAGCGCATATTGACGAGATAAGAGCGGCGCTGATCAATAAAGGTCTAAATATTGTTAACGGCTGATATTGGCTGATACTTACAAAAATCCCGCATCATATGATGCGGGATAATTTTTTACCAAACGACAACTGTCGTCCATATCGGGATATTGTCGTACATCCACTGAACGTCCTCATTGTACATTCTCATACAGCCGAGGCTCACAGGGAATCCGATGCTCGGGTCCTTGACCTCGTCTGTTCCGTGATATAGAAGCCTGGAGTGGAATGCATATCCTCCCTGATAGAAGTTGACTATCGGCTTTACGTCGTATTTCGTCTTGAACCAGCCGGCCTGCTTGCCGAAAACCTTGAACACTCCGACGGGAGTTACAGAACCGGGCCT
>CACXBO010000086.1 GCA_902765975.1 Oscillospiraceae bacterium | reverse complement strand
TTTACAGATAACTACGATTCGACAGTCAAGGAGCCGACGCTTCTGCCAACCACATTCCCTAACGTGCTCGTAAGCGCGAACACCGGAATAGCCGTCGGTATGGCGTCGAACATCTGCTCCTTCAATCTCGAAGAGGTCTGCCGCACTGAGATCGCCTTTCTGTCCGACCCGGACTGCAACCTCTTTGAAACTCTTCTCGCCCCGGACTTTCCGACCGGAGGAGAGGTCATTTACGACCCTGCCGCCATACGCGAGGTATACGAGACCGGAAAGGGCTCTATCAAGCTTAGGGCGAAGTGGCGATATCTGAAGAGTGAAAACCTCATCGAGGTCTATGAGATTCCTTATACAACTACAGTTGAAGCCATAATAGATAAGCTTGCCGAGATGGTGAAGAGCGGCAAGGCGCGAGAGATAAGCGACGTGCGCGACGAGACCGACCTTTCGGGTCTTAAGCTTGCAATCGACTTAAAGCGCGGCACTGACCCGGACAAGCTTATGGCAAAGCTCTTCAAGTCGACTACGCTTATGGACTCATACCCCGCCAACTTCAACGTGCTCATCGCCGGCTCGCCCCGGGTTATGGGCGTGCGCGAGATTCTTGATGAGTGGACTGCGTGGCGCATGGACTGCGTCCGCCGCAGGGTCTACTGCGAGCTATCGCAGAAAAAGGATAAGCTCCATCTGCTTCGCGGACTCAGCAAGATCCTTCTCGATATCGACAAGGCGATAAAGATAATCCGTGAGACAGAGGAGGACGCCGCCGTCATACCTAATCTAATGATAGGCTTCGGCATCGACGAGGTGCAGGCGGAATACGTCGCAGAGATAAAGCTCCGAAATATAAATAAGGAGTATATTCTTAAACGTATTGAGGACGTAAAAGCTCTTGAAAAGGAGATTCATGACCTTGAGGAAATACTTTCCTCCCGCAGAAGAGTAAAGAGCATTATCAAGTCCGAGCTTGAGGGCGTCATAAAGAAATACGGAGAGCCGAGAAAAACCTCAATAGTCTACAACGACGATACCGATTACGAGGTTGAAGAGGCTCCCGTCGAGGATTATCCCGTCACTCTCTTCTTCTCCCGCGAGGGCTATCTCAAAAAAATAACGCCTCAGTCGCTGAGAATGTCGGGCGAACAAAAATACAAGGAGGGCGACAGCCTCCTGATTTCATTCGAGACGACAAACGCCTCGGAGCTTCTCGTATTCACAGACAGGCAACAGTGCTATAAGACGAGGCTCTCCGATTTCCCCGATACCAAGGCCTCGGCCCTCGGCGCCTATCTTCCCACCGTTCTTAAAATGGACGAGGGAGAAAACGCAGTTTTCGTTATGGACCCCAAGGGCTACAGGGGCAGCGTGCTCTACGTTTACGAAAACGGAAAAGCTGCGAGAGTCGAGCTCTCAGGCTTTGAAACAAAAACTAACCGAAAGAAGCTTACAAACGCCTATTCAGATAAGAGTCCGCTCAAGGCGATAATCCCCCTCTATGAGGACATCGAAGTCGCGGTTTTTTCCTCAGACGGACGCGCGCTCGTATTCTCCTCCGCACTTCTCGCCCCAAAGTCGGCAAAGAACACACAGGGCGTAACAGTGATCAGTCTCAAAAAGAATAAAACCGTTTCCGCCGCTCTGCCTCTCTCATCCTCCGCGATAAAAAACTCTTCGCGCTACAGGGTCCGCACTCTCCCCGCAGCAGGCGCTCTGCTCAAGGAGGAGGACAGCGGAAACGAGCAGATGTCTATGATCTGATAAGCAAAAGAACGGAGGCAGCTAATGAAAAAAAGCCCCATTATCATACTATGCGCCGCTCTTATCGCCTTATCCGGCTGTTCACTTATCGTAGACGGCGAATATAAGTCGTCGGAGCCTCACAGCATTTCTTCTTATCCGACAGCAGCAGAGACGAGTATTATAGAGGTCAGCTCAAAAGCCGAGCTTGACGAAGCGCTCGTCAAGCTCGTCACAGATCACAAGTCATACGGAAGACTGCGTTTTTCATCCTACTCCGGAAACGTATCCGCCGACCTCGCAGACGCTTGCGTCAACCTCACAGCCTCTCTTCCTCTCGCCTCCTATGCTGTGTATTATGTTAACTACAGTCTTGATCTCATCGTCTCCTATTACGAGGCGGATATCTCAATAACTTATAAGAAGACGGCAGATGAATGCGCTCAGATTGAAGCGATCTCCGGTGAAGATATCGGTTCGCGAATAGAAGCGGCTCTTCTGGCGCGTACCGTCGCATTTACGTTCTACTGCGATGAGCCGGATTTCGGAGCCGCCGCGCTTAATGCCGAGATAGACCGGGTATATTTCTCCGGTACCGAGCTTTTGTATCGCCCGGAGGGAGAACTTCTCTCCTATCCCCCAGGCGCTGAAAGCCGTATCTGTGAAGTCGTATTCACATATCCCTATTCGCTTCAGGAGACGAGAGCGCGCCGCAAGCAGATAGATTCCGCCATCGACGGTCTTATCGAGGGCGTTGAGGAGCTTGAGGGCGCAGAGCTGATATCCGTTCTCAGTCTCAGGCTTGCGGAGTTTGCCGAATACGATATTGAAAAAGAGGAGACCGGAGAGTATTCGCCCTGGGCTCAGGCATACACGGCTTACGGCGCTCTCGTTCAGAAAAAGGCCGCCGGAGAGGGCTTTGCAATTGCTATGAAGCTCATATTAGAGCGTTTGGGTCTCGACTGCGTCGTGGTGCGCGGCGAGAAGGACGGCGTTCCCCACTCATGGAATATCGTATTTCCCGAGGAAGGCGCAGCGCGGCATCTGGACGTATCCCTTATTCCGGATGCTGCCGAAGAGGTCGTCTTCCGCACGGACGCCGAGATGAAAGAGCTCGCGTCCTGGTCAGGCGATTACCCGGTCTGCGAGGAAGCTCCCGAAGCTCCGGAGGAAACGGATAGCTATTGACAAGAGCGTTATAATATTATTTGGAATGAATACTTGAAAGAAGGTTTTGATAAATGACCACAGTTGACATTTTCTCCGGATTTCTCGGCGCAGGAAAGACAACGCTGATCAAAAAGCTCATAAAGGAAAGCTTCAAGGGCAGGCGCGTCGTGCTCATTGAAAACGAGTTCGGTGAAATAGGAATCGACGGAAGCTTTCTGAAGGAGAGCGGAATTCAGATAAACGAGCTGAACGACGGCTGTATCTGCTGCAGTCTTGTCGGAGATTTCCGTTCAGCTCTCCGTGAAGTTATCGAAAAATACGAGCCCGAGCTCATTCTGATAGAGCCGAGCGGAGTCGGAAAGCTATCCGACGTTACCCGCGCCGTTGAAGGCGTCGCAGGCGAGCTGCCCATCGAGCTGCGCTCTTTCGTCGCAGTTGCCGATGCGAAAAAAGTCAGGATGTATATGAAGAACTTCGGTGAATTCTACGACGATCAGATCAGCCACGCCAGCGCCATAGTGCTCAGCCGCACGAAGGATATGGATGAGGCAAAGCTCGCCTCAGCCGTCGCCCTTATTCGTGAAAAGAACCCGACCGCATCTATAGTCACCACCGATTGGGAGCTTATTTCCGGAGATCAGATTCTTTCCGTTCTCCACGGCGAAAGGAGCCTCGTATCGGAGCTCAGAGAGCTTGCCAGAAAAGCGAATGAGGAAGCCGAAGGAGAGGACGAGGAGCATGAGCACCATCATCACGACGACGATGATGACGACGATGACGAGCATCACTGCTGCCATCACCACGGTGAAGACGATGACGAAGAACACGAGCATCACTGCCACCATCACCACGACGATGACGCTGATGAAGAGCATGAGCATCACCGCTGCCATCACCACGGTGAGGACGATGACGAAGAACACGAGCATCACCATCACCATCACCATCATCACGGTCACGACGCCGACGAGGTTTTCGTTAGCTGGGGAGTTGAGACAGCGAAGAAGTTCACAAAGAGCGAGCTTGAAGCGGCTGTCGAGGAGCTTGACAGCGGCATATACGGCGCAGTCCTCCGCGCAAAGGGCATTGTCGACGGCGGAGATACGTGGTATGAGTTCGATATGGTGCCGGGAGAGATCGAGTTCCGTGAGGCAAAGCCGGACGTGATCGGAAAGCTTGTCGTTATCGGCTCAAAGCTCGACACGCATAAGGTCGCGGAGCTCTTCGGAGTCTGAGGAGAAAATCATGGCGAACAGAGAGATACCTGTTTACGTTTTTCTCGGCTTTCTTGAGTCGGGCAAAACGCGTTTCGTGCAGGAGACGCTTGAGGATCCGAGATTCGATTCCGGAAAGAACACTCTTCTTCTCGTCTGCGAGGAGGGCGAGGAGGAGTATAATCCCAGAAAATTTGCTTTTCCCGGAGTTACGATCAAGACTTTGGAGGACAAATCCGAGCTCAATCCGCAGAAGCTCGCCGCTCTCGAGGCTGAGGCGAAGGCAGGACGAGTGGTTATCGAATATAACGGAATGTGGACTATGCAGGAGCTGTATGAGGCTATGCCGGAGCACTGGATAATCTATCAGTGCCTGATGACCGCCGATTCAACGACCGCTCTGACCTATGCAAGGGACAATTCGATGCGTTCCCTGTTTCTCGACAAGATAGCGCCCTCTGAGCTCGTAGTATTCAACAGAGCTGAGGCTGTCGAAGCAGAGGGCGCCCACGAAGAGCTGCACAAGCTTGTCCGTCAGGCCACAAGAAAATGCGATATAGCATACGAATACGCAGACGGAAGCGTAAAATACGACGATATTCCCGACCCGCTCCCCTTTGACATCAATGCGGACATCATCGAAATAGGCGACGCGGACTACGGGATATGGTTTCTCGACTGCCAGAACGAGCCGGAAAAGTATAACAGAAAGACCGTTCGTTTCCTCGCTCAGGTCTATAAATCTCCTAAAGCCGGAAAGAACAGCTTCGTTCCCGGAAGGTTTGCGATGACCTGTTGCGCCGCAGATATCCAGTTCGTCGGTTTTCCCTGCGTTTACGAAAACTACCGTGAGCTTACAGACAGGGATTGGGTCAAGGTCACGGCAAAGGTCAATCTGAAGCTTCATCTTCTCTACAGAGGAAGGAAGGGCCCCGTGCTCACCGCCCTGTCGGTCGAGCCGGCCCAGAGACCGGAGGAGGACGTAGTTACCTTCTCATAAAGGAGGCTTGCTTCTTGAAATTTACTAAAATGCAGGGTGCGGGTAACGATTTCATAATCATCGACAACCGCGCAGGTATAATAGCCCGCCAGAACTATTCACGCATTTCCGAAAGGCTCTGCTCGCGCCGTCTCTCTCTCGGCGCCGACGGGATAATGTTCATCGAAGCTCCGTCCGGCGGCGGATGCTTTAAGATGGTCTTTTACAATAACGACGGCACGGAGGGTGAGATGTGCGGAAACGGCGCTCGCTGCATCTCCCGCTGGGGCTACGAGCGCGGACTTTCAGACGGCAGCGTCGTCCGAGTGGAAACTGCGTCCGGAACAGTCGTCGGCGAGCGCAGAAGCGAGAGGCAGTACACAGTGCGTCTCAACAGTCCGTCCGTTATCGACCTGCACCGCGAAGTTCTCGGACTCGACGTAAGTTACGTCGAGCTCGGAATACCGGGTCATCCGCACTGCGTCGTGCCTTACTCAGGTCTCGCGGAGGCCGACCGCGAAGAGCTGAGTAAGCTCGGCTCAAGCCTGAGGTGGTATAAAGGCTTTCCGAAGGGCGCGAACGTCACTTTCTGCGAAGTCACAGGCGAAAACGAGGTCAGGGCTCTGACCTTCGAGCGGGGCGTGGAGAATTTCACCCTCGCCTGCGGAACGGGCAGCGGCTCCACCGCTCTTGCTCTTAGGCTTCGCGGGCTGGTGAGCGGAAATGATACGAAAATAACCGTC
>CACXBO010000085.1 GCA_902765975.1 Oscillospiraceae bacterium | reverse complement strand
TTTAACGCCGAAGCGGGCCTCGAGCAGGTGCAGCTGCTCGTCTGTGATTGTGTTCACCAAGGGCAGGTGGGCGATCTTCAAATAGATCTCCGCTGCCTTCTCGGCGGTCTCGATCAGCCCGTATGTCCCGTCCATATCGCGCCCCGCGCCGTAAATTCCGTGCTGAGCCCAGACGACGAGTCGGGCGGTCTTCATCTTTTCAGCAGTCGCATTCCCTATCACATTCGTGCCGCAGAGCATCCACGGCAGCACGTTCACTCCGTCGGGGAATACTAAGATGCACTCTGTGCACATCTGCCAGAGGGTGCGTGTGAACTTGACCTCGTCCAAATCGTGAACGTAGGTCATTGCAAGCAGGTTGGCGGGATGGCAGTGCATAACGACGCGGTTAGCGGGATCGACCTTGAGCCGCGCAATGTGGCTCATCATATGAGCCGGAAGCTCGCTTGTAAACTTACCTCCGTCGGAAAAGCCCCAGAGAAGCTCCGCCTCAGTCCCCCCGTTTGCAATACGTATCACTCCGAGGTTTATATCCGGCGCATATTGCACGTTCTTGAAGTACTTGCCCGTTCCGGTCACAAGGAAGATTCTGCCGTCAAGCTCCGGTGCGGAAAAGCCGGTAGGAATGGTGCGAAATACGTTTGTTAAGTCGAGGTATTCCCTGACCTCGTTTGCATCGAGCATAAGGCTGATATTTCCGCCGTTGCGCTCGTCCCATCCGTGAGCATACATATTTGTGACGGTACGGATGAATTCTACCATAAAGTTAGCCGTCAAAATGTTCTTCATGCTCTTTGCCTCCAGTACTTCTTTCAGGTAGGGTTAGACCTTTAAGAAATCATAACTCTCGCAGAATATTTCGTCAATGCTTACTTTTGTGTACGCTAAACGAGTTTCGAGAACAGCACCTTTAGCCATTGTTTCGTGCTTTTTATCATAATCGCGAATAAGTATTCAAAACAATCCGAATTATTGTGAATATTCCCATTGACTGAATGCATATATATCCGTATAATATAATGAAACAACCCTAAGCGGAGGCATAGGACGTGACAAAAGTATTTGTAGACGGCAGCGCCGGAACAACCGGACTGCGAATTATCGATCGGCTTGAAGCGAGGAAAGACGTAACGCTGTTGCGGCTGCCGGAGGAAAAGCGAAAGGACGTCGCAATGAGAAAAGAAGCGATGAACGAAGCAGACGTCGTTTTTCTCTGCCTGCCTGACGATGCGGCTCGCGAGGCTGTTTCGCTTATCGTGAATCCAAAAACCGCTGTAATCGACACTTCAACGGCACATCGCACGGATCCCGCCTGGACCTACGGCTTCCCGGAGCTGACGGGTCAGAGGCAAAAGATAGAAAAATCAAAACGTATAGCGAATCCCGGATGCCACGCAAGCGGCTTTATTTCGCTCGTTGCGCCGCTTACCGAGGCAGGGATCCTGTCCCGCTCCGCGCGGCTTTCCTGCTTTTCGCTGACCGGTTACTCCGGAGGCGGCAAGAAGATGATCGCAGAATATGAAAGCGCAGACTCCGGCGAGCTGCTTAGCGCGCCTCGTATCTACGCTCTCGGGCAGACGCACAAGCATCTGCCTGAAATGCAGAAGGTCTGCGGACTTATCGAGGCCCCCGCTTTCTGCCCAATAGTTGCGCCATATTATTCCGGCATGGAAGTGACTGTTCCGGTTTTCGGATTGAAGCCGGAAGATCTGGCAAAGGTCTATCAGGATTACTACCGAAGCGGTATGGTGCGCTATTCCGAATCCAATGAAAACGGATTTATGTCTGCCGGCGTTTTCTCCGGCAGAGACGATATGCAGATCGCCGTATTTGGAAACGAAAGCCGAGCAATCCTCGTTGCGAGATTTGACAATCTCGGAAAGGGCGCTTCGGGCGCGGCGATACAAAATATGAATCTGCTGCTAGGACTTCCGGATAATACCGGCTTGATCGGATAAAGGAGAGAGGAAAATGATAACGAAAATCGAAGGCGGCGTGTGCGCAGCAAAAGGCTTTACCGCCGGCGGAGTTCACTGCGGCATACGTAAAAACCGCATTAAAAAAGACCTATCTATGATCGTCAGCGAGGTTCCCGCCTCTGCCGCCGCAGTTTATACGACGAATTTGGTAAAGGGCGCGCCTCTGCTCGTTACAAAGCAGCACCTTGAAAACGGCCTCGCTCAGGCGATAATCTGCAACAGCGGCAACGCCAACACCTGCAATGCCGACGGAATTGAGATCGCGGAAAAAATGTGCGCTCTTGCAGCGGACAAGCTTAACATTTCGGAGGACGACGTAATCGTCGCTTCGACCGGCGTTATAGGTCAGCCGCTTGATATAGCTCCCATTGCGGAGGGAATGGCGCCGCTTGCCGCTTCCTGCAGCTCTTGTGGCAGCGCAGACGCCGCGGAGGGCATAATGACGACGGACACTGTTAAAAAAGAAATTGCCGTATCGTTTCAGCTCGGCGGCAAAACGTGCCGTTTGGGCGGAATCGCAAAGGGCAGCGGTATGATACACCCGAATATGGCGACGATGCTCGTTTTTCTTACTACCGATGCGGCGATAAGCCCGGAAATGCTGAAGAAAGCTCTCTCGACCGACGTTGCCTCTACCTTCAATATGATCAGCATCGACGGCGACACCTCAACGAACGATATGGTCGCCGTTCTCGCAAACGGCCTTGCAGGAAATCCCAGGATAGAGACAGAGGGCGAGGATTTTTCAGCCTTTTGCTCTGCGCTCAATTCCGTAACGGTCTGTCTCTGCCGCATGATCGCCGGCGACGGCGAGGGAGCGACGAAGCTGCTTGAATGCAGGGTGTCCGGAGCTAAGGACGAAATGACGGCAAAGACGGCAGCAAAGAGCGTTATCTGCTCTTCCCTGCTCAAAGCCGCAATGTTCGGCGCCGACGCCAACTGGGGCCGCGTGCTTTGCGCTGTCGGATACAGCGGCGCGGACGTTGACGTGAGCAAAATCGGCGTCGCCTTTGAGAGCAAGGCTGGAAAGATCACTGTGTGTGAAAACGGCAGCGGAGTTGAGTTTTCCGAGGAGTACGCTAAAAAGATACTCTCTGAAAGCGAAATAGATATTCTTGTATCGCTCGGCGAGGGCGAAGCCTCCGCCACCGCCTGGGGCTGTGATCTGACCTATGATTACGTCCGCATAAACGGCGATTACCGCACCTGAAAGGAATGATACCGATGGATCAGTTATCGAACGCGGAGCGCGCCGAGGCTCTGACTCAGGCGCTCCCCTTTATCAAGCGCTATAACGGAAAAACGGTCGTAGTTAAATACGGTGGGAACGCCATGGTCAGCGAGCAGATACGCGAGCAGGTCATGGAGGACATCGCACTGTTGTGGCTTATCGGCGTGGAGGTTGTCCTCATTCACGGCGGCGGACCGGACGTTTCCGAGATGATGGCGAAGCTCGGAAAAACTCCGATTTTTGTGGACGGTCTGCGCGTGACCGACAAAGAAACTATGGATATAGCGCAGATGGTACTTGCAGGAAAGATAAACAAAACTCTTGTCAACCTGCTCGAGATGAAAGGCGGTAGAGCAATAGGTCTTTCCGGCATGGACGGAAGGCTTATCGAGGCAAGGGTCAAAGACGAGAAGCTTGGCTTCGTAGGAGAGATCATAAAGATAAACCCCTCTCCCGTAACAGACCTTATGGAAAAGAATTATATTCCAGTTATCTCCACCATAGGCTGCGACCGAATGGGAAACGCTTACAACATTAACGGCGACACGGCTGCCGCATTTATTGCAGGCGCTCTGGGCGCGGAGAGGCTTATTCTCATGACCGACATCGGAGGTATCCTGCGTGATCGGAACGATCCCGACTCACTGATCCCGGAGGTCTCGATAGATGAGGCAGAAGAGCTTAAGTCCTCTGGCGTCATTTCCGGCGGGATGATACCCAAGATAGATTGCTGCGTTGAAGCTATCAGGCGCGGCGTTAAGAACGTCGTTATCATGGACGGACGCGTGCCGCACTCTATTTTGATGGAGCTTCTGACCGACGAGGGCGCCGGAACTATGGTAACCGGAGGAAACGCATGAATACCTTTGAAAAAGATAAAACCTATATTGCAGGCACGTATAAGCGCTTTCCTGTAGAGCTCGTTTCCGGAAGCGGCTCCCTGCTGCGTGACGTAAACGGCAAGCGGTATATAGATATGGGCAGCGGCATCGGCGTCAACTGCTTCGGCATCGGCGACGATGTCTGGAGAGAGGCCGTTACCGCACAGCTCGGGATGCTGCAGCACACTTCAAATCTCTACTACACGAAGCCCTGCACCGATCTCGCTGAGCTTATCTGCAGGCGCACCGGATTTAAAAAGGTGTTTTTCAGTAATTCCGGCGCGGAGGCAAATGAATGCGCGATCAAGGCAGCAAGAAAATACGCAGCCGAGAAAAGAGGCGCGGACTGCAATGTAATACTTACAATGAAGAACAGCTTCCACGGTCGCACTCTGACTACCCTCGCCGCAACAGGCCAGGAGCATTACCACGAGCTTTATAATCCGCTCACTCCCGGCTTTGCCCACGTTCCCGCTGGAGACTATGAGGCTTTTGAAAACGCAGTCAGTCGGTTTAACGTCGCCGCCGTTATGCTTGAATGCATTCAGGGAGAAGGCGGAGTTATAGTTCAGGATGCGCGTTATTTGAAGCAGGTGTCCGATTTCTGCGCAAAGCACGATATCCTGCTGATAGTCGACGAGGTTCAGACCGGAAACGGCAGAACGGGAATGCTCTACTCATATATGAATTTTGGTATCTCGCCCGATATCGTATCTACAGCGAAGGGACTCGGCGGCGGACTGCCTATAGGAGCGACACTGCTTGGCGAAAAAGTGCAGAACGTATTCAGCTTTGGAGATAACGGCTCAACCTTCGGCGGAAACCCTGTCGTATGCGCCGGCGCTTTCAGCATCATTCAGAGGCTCGACGATGAATTCCTGGCTCAGGTACGCGAAAAGGGCGAATACATAGTAAAAACGCTGTCATCCGCCGAGGGTATCGAATCTGTAAGCGGCATGGGACTTATGATAGGTATAAAGACGA
>CACXBO010000084.1 GCA_902765975.1 Oscillospiraceae bacterium | reverse complement strand
GCCGGGGTGACAAGGTGTTTTAATATATCTTGAAATAATCCCGCGGAGAGGTTATAATCAGATAATAATGGGAAAATATGACCGGAAGAAAACGGGAGGTGAAGCACCTTGTCCGAAAGGATAAAAAAGATACTGAAGGCGAGCCTATTCGTAAGGCTTATAAACGCGGTCGCAGGCTTTCTCGAACGCCAGTGGGACAGAAGCTATTCTGCTCTCATAATTGCCGGGGCGAGGGAGAAAAGCGGCGAGCCCAGCGTTTTCAACAAGCTTGAGGGCGCGCTTAACGGAGCGTGGCGCGGCTTTTTCAGAGTCCTGCGCCTTGACCGGGTTTTTGAGGGCTCGATTTTCACGCGCACCTTCTTCTGGACGGCGCTCTGCGCCCTTATCGCTCCGCTTGCACCCACTACGGTGACGCTTCTTGCAGCCCTTGCCGCGGCGTTTTCTCTTCTCGTTTGCCTCGGCCGCGGGGAGTTCAGGCTGAGATATATGCCGATAAACAAGTGGATCTACGGCTATGCCCTCGTATATCTCGTCTGCACTCTGACGAGCGTGAACCCATCGTCAAATCTGAAGGGCGGCGCGCTGAGCCTTGTGTTCATTCTCTTCCCGATAGTGCTCGTTAACGCCGTCCGCGACAGGAAGAGAGCCGATACGCTTACCAATATCCTCGTTATCTCAGGCTTTCTCGTCGCCGCATACGGCATTTCGCAGCTTCTCCGCGGCGCGACGAGCACGACGAAGTGGATAGACGAGGCCTTTAACGACAACATCTCCCTCAGAGTCTACTCGACTCTCGACAATCCCAACGTGCTGAGCGAATATCTGCTCCTTGTGATTCCCCTCGGCGTTGCGCTGACGCTCACGGGCAGGAACGTGAACGCGAGGATTGCGGCGGGAGCCGCCACGCTCGTTATGATAGCGGCGATGGTCTTCACCTATTCCAGAGGCGGCTGGCTCGGCCTTATCTTTGCAGCCGTCGTTTTCCTCGTGATAATGGACGTTCGATTTATCCCGATAGGCCTTATCGCCGCCGCCGTGCTCTTCTTTTTCCTGCCGGAGACGATACTGAGCCGCTTTGCGAGCATAGGAAACCTCTCCGACACCTCTACGAACTACCGCATGTCGATTTGGATAGGCACGGTCGCCATGCTGAAGGACTACTGGCTCACCGGAGTCGGGACCGGGATAGAGGCGTTCCGCAATATCTATCCGGTCTACAGCCAGCATTCAGCCCTTGCTCAGCATTCGCACAGCCTCTATCTCCAGATACTTGCCGAGATGGGCGTCGCAGGCGGGGCGGTGTTCCTCGGCGTTATCTGCTGTACGGTACGCCAATGCGCCTCACGCATCAGAAGAGGCTGCGACAGACCGCTCAAAACGCGCCTTGCGGCCGTGCTCGCCGGTCTCGCGGGCTTTATGCTCCAGAGCGCGACTGATTATTCCTTCTATAACTACAGAGTAATGCTCGTCTTCTGGATCTTCGTCGGGCTCGGCGCGGTCTACGCGGGCCTGAAAGAAAATGAAGAGGCGGTGAGTGAATGATAAAGGTACTCAATATAATAAGCGACACAAATATCGGAGGCGCGGGCAGAGCTCTTCTTAACTACCTCGCCCACTCGGACAGGACGGAGTTCGTTAACTCCGTTATCGTCCCGAAGGGCAGCAAGCTTACTGCGCGGATAGAGGCTCTCGGAGTAAGAGCAGTTGAAGCGGATATCGAGGCGGACAGGTCGTATTCCCCGCGAGACACGGCTCTTCTCAAAAAGCTTATAAGAGCGGAGGCACCGGATATATGCCATACACACGGTTCGCTCACCGGACGGATCGCCGCAAAGGGCTGCGGGGTAAAGACCGTCGTCACACGGCATTCCGCATTTCCCTTCTCGAAAAAGATAACCAAGACCCCGCTGAAGCTCGCATACAGATTCCTTTACGAGCATTACGCGGACAGGATAATCGCAATTTCTCCCGCGGGCGCGGAGCTCATCTACGATCTCGGCGTCGGAAGAGACAAGGTCGAGACGATGATGAACGGAGCCGAGCCTCTGAGCCGTATTTCCGATGCGGAGCGGGAGAAGCTCAGAGAGAGCTTCGGAGTCGGAAAGGACACCTTCCTTCTCGGAGTCCTTGCCCGAATTGAAGAATACAAGGGCCACGCGGATATGCTCAGAGCGCTTTCGATGCTCAGAGCCGGAGGACGCGACGTGAAGCTCCTCATCGCCGGAACGGGAGGCTATGAGGGCGAGGTCAAAAGGCTTATTGCGGAGGCGGGACTTGAGGAATGTGCGATAATGGCGGGCTTCCGTTCCGACGTCGCCGCAGTTCTGAGCGCGATGGACCTTCAGCTAAACGCCTCGTATATATCCGAGACCTCAAGCCTCTCGGTAATCGAGGGCTTCAGCATAGCTCTTCCCGCCGTCTGCTCAAGGGCGAGCGGCAACCCGTATCTCGTAAACGACGGGGTCTCCGGACTTCTGTTCGAGCCGAGAAACGCCGCCGACCTTGCTGAGAAGATAGAGAGAGTTATGGACTCGAAAGAGCTTTATGCGAGCCTCTCGCGCGGCGCGAGAGCCGAGTATGAGGCGAGATTCACCGCCGAGAGATTTGCAAAGGATCTCGAGGGCATATACAAAAGCGTATTGGAGATGAGAAGCGATGGAAAATAAGCCGAAGAAAAGGAGCGTTTTCAATATATTCGATATAACGCTCATCGTTATCGCCATTATTCTTGCGGTCTGCATTTTCGCACTCCGCAAGCCGTCGAAGAACGCGCCAGTTCCCGAGACGGACGAGCCTGTTCCGGGCATGGTGTCCTATACCGTTGAGATAACGGGTATGCAGAACGGGTCGGCGCACATGGTCGCTGTCGGCGATAAGCTCGTAGAGCGCTCGCATAAGTGGGATATGGGCACGGTCACGGCCGTCGAGGTTACACCGACGACGAGAAGGACGTTCAATGAGAACACGATGGAGTACAGCGACGTTGACACGGAGCTGACGGAGACCGCGATAATAACGATACTTGCGTCCTGCACAGAGGACGCCGGCAATATCAACGTCGCCGGCAACCAGCCGATAAAGGTCGGCGCTTCGATAAGGCTGAACGGACCGGGGTACTACGGAGCCGCTACAGTAATCGGGATAGAGAGGGGGAGCCTGAAATGAAGAAGAAGCTGTTCGATGAGGAGGGCAGGCTCTTCGGCAGGATAAGCGTTATCGATATCCTCCTCGTCATTCTCGTAGCCGTACTCGTGTTCGCCGCCTTCGGCAGGAGGGAAAAGG
>CACXBO010000083.1 GCA_902765975.1 Oscillospiraceae bacterium | reverse complement strand
GGATGCTGTCAAAAAAACTGTCCGAAAACCGGGGACGTATGCGACATTCTCTCTTTTACCACTGTCCATTTTCCGGGATACAGTTTAGATCAGATCGTTTTTGAATATGATAAAAAAAGAAGAGGAGAAGAAATGAAATGAAAAGAAAAACCGTAAGCACAGTTCTCGCCCTGCTCATGCTCCTGTCCTGCTTTCTGATCGGCGGCTGCGCCTCAGCCAAGTCCGGCGACCAGCTCGACGCGATAAGGTCAAAGGGAAAAATCGTCGTCGCCATGGAGGGAGTTTGGGCGCCTTGGACCTATCACGACGATACGGGCGCACTTGTCGGCTTTGATACCGAAGTTGCCAAGGCGATAGCGGAAAAGCTCGGCGTTGAGGCTGAGTTTAAGGAGGGCGACTTCGACGCTCTCTTCGTCGGCTTCGAGCAGGGCGTTTACGATATCATCGTGAACGAGGTGGAGATAACAGAAGAACGCTCCGCTATGTACGACTTCACCGAGCCCTACGCCTTCATACACACGGCTCTCATTGTCCGCGGCGACAACGAGGACATAAAGAGCTTCGATGATCTTGCCGGCAGGACCACCGCCAATTCAAACGGCAGCACTTACGCGCAGATGGCTGAGAAGTGCGGCGCAACCGTGCTCACCGTACCCACGCTTGAGGAAACTCTCAGCATGGTCCTCGACGGCAGAGCCGAGGCCACGCTGAACGCCGATCAGAGCTTCTACGACTTCATGGATCAGCATCCGGAAGCAAATCTCAAAATTGTCGCACTCACGGAGGACGCCTCCATGGTCGCTGTTCCCATCCGAAAGGGCGAGGACTCCGCCGCTCTTAACGCCGCTATTTCCAAGGCGATACGCGAGCTGCGCGAGGACGGAACGCTCAAGGCTATCAGCGAGAAGTATCTCGGAATGGATATAACCTCAAACGGCTGAGAAGCATAATACTGTCTAACGGCGTCGTCTCCGGAACAGGAGACGGCGCCGTTTTTTCTTGTCTTTTATCTCTTTGGTGGTATTATATAGTTAACGAACAAAATTGATCTGTAAGCAGAAAGGAAGGTCATAAATGAGCAGTTTTGAAAACCTTAGAGTAGTGGACAATTTCTATCAAACGTCGCTCTTTTTCCCGATGCCAACGGTGATCATCAGCACGCTTTGCGAGGACGGCTCGACTACGCTCGGCCCCTATTCTCTCGTCCAGCCATATTACGTCGCAGGAAAAGACTACTACGCCATGCTTCTGAGCTGCCGCAACTCATCCAACACGGCCCAGAACATTCTTCGTAACGGAAAATGCGCTCTCAACTTCATAGACGACAGACCCGAGACCTTCAGGGAGGCTGTTAAGCTCTCGTGGCCCGGAGACAAGCCGTCCGACAAAATGCCAAAGTGCAAATTCCGCCTTGAAAAAAGCCCTATTGAAGAGGATACGGGCGAGGCAAGGCCAATGGTGCTTTCCGACGCGATCCAGGCGATCGAGTGTACGTGGATGCGCGAGCTTGACGGAGCCGATAAGGATCTGCCCGGCGAGCTCTCCGGCTACGAGGGACCCTATCACGATTTCAACGGAATAACGAGCAAATTCGGGGCTCACTTTATCCTCCGCGTCGATAAGATCCTTATGAAGAAAAAATACGCCGACGCGATAATAAACGGCGTTACCGCGAGGGATTTTCCTCCTCTGCCTGTTGACTACGGATACCGCGACAGCAAAAACTTCTGGTTCCACAGAAAACGCAGGATGAGAGCCGAGCTCCTTCAGGTGCGTCAGGCCTCCCTCGAATCGGTACGCTACGCCGCCGACAGAGCCGACGACAAGGTCAAGTTCACAGACGACGCCCTGAAAACTATACTCGGAGTACCCCGCGTGTTCCTGCCCGTCGTACTAAAGGGCTGCGTAAGCTGGGCGAAGGAAAACGGGGTAGAGCTCGTCACCGCCGAACATATGAAGATAATTAACGACAAACGCGCAAAAGAAAAGCAGAAGAGATAAGGCTGTGGAGCTGTGATGCTCGGCCTTATCGGCTTATGACCTGACTCAGAAAAAATGCAGGCATCGTATTTCCCGGCGACGAAAAAAACGGCACGTTCCCTTTTTGCGGAACGTGCCGTAAATTTGTTATTGCTTATATCAATACATGCCGCCCATATCGGGATTTGCGGGAGCGGCTGCGGGAGGCTCGGGAATGTCTGCGACAAGGCTCTCGGTCG
>CACXBO010000082.1 GCA_902765975.1 Oscillospiraceae bacterium | reverse complement strand
TCTCACGGCGATAAAGCTCATGCAGGTCATGCTCTCAAAGAAAATGCCGCTCTCCAAGCTGGCCGAGCCCGTCACCATCTATCCGCAGGTGCTGAAGAACGTGCGCGTCGATAATAAAGAGGGAACGCTCTACGACGACGAGGTAAGAGCTGCGGTAAAGGCTTGCGAGATAAAGCTCGGCAACAACGGCAGAGTCCTCCTCCGCGCAAGCGGAACTGAGCCCGTTTTAAGAGTTATGGCTGAGGCTCCGACTCATGAGGAGTGCGAGGCGGCGGTCGACGAGATAATCGCCGCAATGGAGAGGAAGGGACACGTCATCAATGTATAAAACGAAGGAGCTCCTGGACCTTGAAAAGACTCTCGCCGCTCCGCTTCTCGATACGAAGGAGTATCCGTGGGAGGCGCTCGGCGAGATAAAGGACTTTATACTGAGCCTCGGCGAAAAGCTTCCGGAGGATGAGTATGAGAAGCGCGGAGAGGACGTTTGGATCGCGAAGGACGCAAAGGTCTTTCCCTCGGCATACATAGCCGGGCCGGCTGTTATCGGTCACGGGACTGAGGTGCGCCACTGCGCCTTTATCCGCGGCAGCGCGCTTATCGGAGATAACTGCGTTATCGGCAATTCCGTTGAGGTCAAAAACGCGATAATATTCGACGGAGTTCAGGTGCCGCACTATAACTACGTCGGCGACTCGATACTCGGCTACCGCAGCCACATGGGAGCCGGAGCGGTAACTTCAAACGTGAAGAGCGACCGCAGCCCCGTGGTTGTAAAAAGCGGCGAAGAGGCAATAGAGACCGGCAGAAAGAAATTCGGCGCGATCCTCGGCGACTTTGCCGAGATAGGCTGCAACAGCGTTCTGAATCCCGGCACCGTCATCGGAAGGCGCAGCAGCGTTTATCCGACGAGCTGCGTAAGAGGCGTCGTTCCCAAGGACAGCATCTACAAGAACGACGGCGGCAGGATAGTAAAAAGAAAATAAATATTTTTGGAGGGATAGATATGTGCGATAACAAGCGCCCTGAAACTATGGAAAGGATAACCACTCCGGAGCTCGCAAACGCGTTCATCGAAAAGGAGCTTGCGGCTCTGAGAGCTCAGATCGGCGATGGAAAAGTTCTTCTCGCCCTCTCCGGCGGAGTAGATTCGTCAGTCGTCGCCGCAATGCTGATCAAGGCAGTAGGCAAGCAGCTCACCTGCATCCACGTTAACCACGGTCTCATGCGTAAGGGCGAGAGCGAGGAGGTCATCCGCGTGTTCGGCGAGGAGCTCGGAGCCAATCTCATTTACGTTGACGCAACCGACCGCTTCCTCGACAAGCTTGCGGGAGTTTCCGATCCGGAGACCAAGCGCAAGATAATCGGCGGCGAGTTCATCCGCGTTTTCGAGGAGGAGTCGAAAAAGCTCACGGGCATCGGTTTCCTCGGACAGGGCACAATTTATCCCGATATACTTGAGTCCGACGGCATAAAGGCGCATCACAACGTCGGCGGACTTCCCGAAGACGTTGAGTTCGAGCTTGTGGAGCCGCTCAAGTTCCTCTTCAAGGACGAGGTGCGAGTAGTCGGCAAGGCTCTCGGCCTCCCCGACAGCATGGTCTACCGCCAGCCTTTCCCCGGCCCCGGCCTCGGAGTGCGCTGCCCCGGCGCGATCACCCGCGACAGGCTCAACGCTCTGAGAGAGGCGGACGCTATTCTCCGCGAGGAGTTCGAGAAGGCGGGTCTTATGGGCAAGGTCTGGCAGTATTTCACCGTGGTGCCGGATTTCAAGTCCACCGGCATCAAAAACGGCAAGCGCAGCTTCGACTGGCCCTGCATAATTCGCGCCGTGAACACGAGAGACGCTATGACCGCAACTATCGAGCGCGTCGCCTGGGACGTGCTCCAGCGCATAACCGACAGGATAACCCACGAGGTCGAAGGGATCAACCGCGTGCTTTACGACCTTACACCGAAGCCCACCGGCACTATCGAATACGAATAATGGCTTATCTGCCGTCCCAGAGATACTTTTTGAGATCGACCTTGCCGTTTTTGACCTCAACTCCTTCGCTCTCAAGAAGGGCGGTCTGAGCGTCGGCGCCGCCGAAGACAAACGAACGGGACGGCTCGCCGAAACGATTGACGACGCGGTAGCAGGGGATATGCTGCGGGTCTGGATTAGCGTGAAGCGCGTAGCCCACAACGCGCGACCATCTCGGGTTTCCCGCAAGAAGCGCTATCTGACCGTAGGTTGCGACCTTACCGCGAGGTATCAGCTTTACCGCGTCGTAGATTTGCTCATATGTGGTTGACATAATCACTTCTCGAATTCCGCCGCCACGTCCTCTAAGAGGGAGCGTATCTCAAGATGCTGCGGGCAGACGTATTCGCAGGCTCCGCATTT
>CACXBO010000081.1 GCA_902765975.1 Oscillospiraceae bacterium | reverse complement strand
TGTCTGGATAGACGAAATCATTGACTGCGTTGCTGCCGGGAAAAGCGTAATCTTCTACAATCACAGGCCGCGGAAGAAAGCAGACATTTACTTCTCGGAGTATTCTGCTCGATTGGCTGAAATCGGAAAACCGGTATATGCTCTGACTTTTCCGCGTCGATCCATCCGGGATAACTTTATTATCTCTGCCTCACCAGAGCACGAGGCCATGCTCCTTGCTGCTCTGCACAACTTGGAGGACGGTCCGTTTGGAAATAAGGGTTTCTGCTGCTTACGACCCTCTCCGGTTTGTGCGATTGACGATAATTATTGAATACACCCTATGTACCGGAGCAGGCCAAGGCCTGCTCCGTTTTACTCCTCCGTATCGGCGTCCTCGTCGAACAGCTCGCGGGCGCTGGGTGCGGCTCGATATTGCCATAATAAGGCGCCTCAATAAAGATAGTCATAACGCTTTTCTCCTTCACTATTTATAGAAGAAACCCGTGCGTTGACCGCCAAAAACATAGTATTTGCAACGTTTTCAAATGTGGCCCCCAGGTCCGTTATTCACTGCGGGATCATCTAAAAACTCACAGAATAATATAACATCCCCCGCCTTTCGGCGGGGGATAAGTTATTATGCGGTTCAGTTCATTCTTTTCCTGCGGTTTACAAGCATCGCAAGCCCAAACACGGACAGAATGGCTATAGTAAGCCAGAGTCCGAAATTGGAATTGTCGCCGGTGTCAGGTAAATGTTCAAGAGGATCGTTGCTTCCAGGAATGTTTTCATCGTAAATGTTGGTATAGGAAACCGTTACGTCGCTTCCCGCTATCGTTTTCCTTGCCGTGCGGTCAGCAGAATCCACTCCGTCGATCTGCGTTGTCCAGTGCTCATCCTTTGCAGCCTGAATTATCCAGATCTCCGTTCCGTCCGGAAGCCCCTTGAGCGTTATCTTCTCGCCTGCCGATAGCTTTATCTTTGCCTTTATCGAAGATGTTCCGCTTCCAGTTCCGGAGCTGTTCGGCTCCCTGTCGCCGCTTACTGTAAACTCAAGCGTTTCGCCGTTCGGATAGCGGGAGCCCTCGACCTTTACCGCAGCCGGAAGCTCGACGCTGCCGTGCATGAGAATGATCTCAAACTCAAACTCATCATTGTCCTCTTCGTCTCTGCCCTCAACTGTTTCCGTAATCGTGAGAGAATAGTATGACGGTTCGGGAGGATCATGAGGATCTGGTGTATCGGGAGGAGCGGGAGGCGGAACGTCTCCAGTGCCATCCTTATACACGTTCGTATACGAAACCTTTACGTCGCTCCCGGTTACAGTTCGATTCGCAACGCCGTCGGGGGATTCAACTCCGTCGATCTTTATAATCCAGTTCTCGTCTCCGCCGCTCTGCACGATCCTTACCTTCGTGCCGTCGGGCAGTCCCTTGAGCTTTATCTCCTCTCCGTCTGCAAGCTTGATCTTCGCCTTTATCGAGGCCGTTCCGCTGCCCGTTCCCGCATTGTTCAGCGCCTTGACGCTGTCAACGGCAAACTCAAGCTTTCCGCCGTTCGGATAGCGGGAGCCCTCGACCTCTATGCTCATAGGCAGCTCTTCAGTCTCGTGACTCAGCTCAATTTCAAAATCAAAAGCGAATGCCTTATCAGCATTTCCCTCTGTAGACTCGCTGATGATAATTGAGTAATTATCTATCGGAGTAGGAGGTGGTGGTGGAGGAGGTGGCGGCACAGGGGGATCGTCAGGCAGGTCGGGAGGATCATCTGGCGGGTCGCCGGGAGTCTCCGGCTCGTCTATCATCTGTACCCGCTCTGCCGCTTCTCCGTTTACAAGAAGCTCGCCCTCTTCGGTCAGGCTGAACTTTATGTTTTCAGCCTTCTTATATCCCTCAGGCGCTCTCGTCTCGATAAGCGTGTACTCCACGCCCACCCTGAGAAGTCCGCTGAACACCTTTGCCTCGGTCGCTGACGTGAAGCTTGCGACAGTAGTGTTGTCGCTGTCCACGATCCTCAGCAGCGCGCCCTCAAGCGCGGCGCCGTTATTGTCCGTTTTCAGAACCGATACCGACGTCCTCCTGTTCGTAAGCGAAACGACGCTTGCATTCTCCCCGTTTACCGTAACGCTTCCGTCGTTGCCAACGGTAAAGGCAACCGTCTCGCCGCTCTTAATATATCCGGCAGGCGCCTCAACCTCAATCAGTCTGTAGCTTCCGGCGGAAAGCTCCTTAACAGTCAGCTCTGTTCCGCTCGTCCACTCGGCGGCCGTTCTGCCCAGGGCATCGACCACGCGAAGTACCGCTCCCGCTACGAAGTCCTCAGCCTCTCCGTATTTTGCAAAGCTTACGCTGTACGCGGCTCCGCTGTTTGTGAAGCTTATGCTCGCGTTGCCTCCGTCTGCGATTTCAAATGTTCCGGTGCTAAGATCGGTCATGGCGCCTGCGTTCGCGGCGCGCCTTGCCTCTCCCTCAGCGTCTGTTATAAGGCAGCTTGCAACGTATGCGTTCGCTTTTTCCGTTATGCTGCAGGCGCTTCCCGCAGGAAGTCCCTC
The DNA here is from genome assembly GCA_902765975.1 of Oscillospiraceae bacterium. Lineage (GTDB taxonomy): Bacteria > Bacillota > Clostridia > Oscillospirales > Oscillospiraceae > RUG626. The sequence continues at coordinate 2,028 of CACXBO010000081.1, read as the reverse complement.
AAAGCTTACGCTCTCGCCTCCGGCGAGGCTCAGCTCAATTATCATCCTTCCGCTCTGCGGTGCGATAAAGCTTTCGTTTCCATAGCGGTATTCTACGTTCGCGTCAAGTCCCGCAAGCTCTACGATGAAGGTAAAGCTCTCCGCGCTCTCCGAGCCGGCCGCCATACTCTTGGACAGCGAGAAGCCTCCTGTCCTGTCGTTTTCCGTTTTGGTGTTAGTATACGCGCACGTCACGGTTTCGCCCGCCGTTATCGTGCCTCTCTCATTCTCTGCCGCAGCGGTAAAGCCCGACGCCGTCTCCTCGGTCACAACGTATGACGTTCCGCCGGGGATGCCGGAGACCGTTATGCTCTCGCCATCCTTGAGCAGGAAGCTTGTCGCGCCGTTTTCAAATGCCAGTCCGCCGAACACAGCTCCCGCCTCGGGTATCTCGCGTCCGGTTAGCTGGAGGGTGAACACAAAGCTCCTGCCCTCGTCCTTGCCTATAGCTACGCCTTCCGCGCACTCGACCGTCTTCGTTATTATGAGCGTTCCCTTCGCCGGAGCCTGGTTCTTGCGGTTTGTGAAGGTAACTATGGGTGTATCCGCAACGTTTGAGGTGAGGCTGTCCTCCCCTGTTATGTCTCCCCCGCTTACGCTTACCGTGTAGCCGTTTGTTTCCGTCTCCGTTACCGTGTAGCCGACATTTGCCGGAAGCCCGGTTATCGTAGTTCTCTCGCCTGCGCGGAGGGTGAATTCGCCTCTGCCCGCAATAATCTCAAAGTCTGAATTAACTCCGAAGATATTTACGCCTGCATCGTCAAATTCGACCGTGTACTTAAACTCCTTATCCGTCGGCACGCCTGCAACTCTGTTGACAACCGTCAGGCTTCCGGTCGTGTCGTCGGTGTTTCTGGTATTCGTTATCGTCACTGCGTTGGTTTCGCCGGGCTCATACTCAAGCGTGTAGTAATGCTCTGCGGTGTAGTCGCCCGTGAAGCCCGCGACAGGTCCCTCGTATACGTAGTAGGTTGCGGCCTCGTCTGCTACGAGGAAGCGGTAGGTCCAGGTCCCGTCCCCGTTGTCTATCCACTGATCGTATACCTCTGAGGTATCGCCGCCTCCCTCATACATCTCGCCGACGCTCACAAGATCGACTGCCTCCGCGGCGTCGAGCATTAGCCTGCGCGCGGGAGACGCGAGCATCGCGGTGACGTTTGTTCCGCCTCCTCCGGAGGAGTCCGCAGGATCCTTATACCAGAAGTAACCGGGATTCTCAGGAGCTTCGTCGGCATGCGCATAGGTCTTATCGGTGGGATTTTGCCCATTGAAAACCGTACCCTTGCTGCCCTTTAGACCTGAAGCAGAACTAAGCATAGAGCTATCATCTTCTACATTTGAAAGATCCCATTTCGGACCGACATAAACGGTTAAAAACTCAGGTGAGTCTGGATTGTTTTGGTGTTCAGAAATAAGCTGCGATCCAGCAGAAAAAAACATGTCATAGCATTGTTCCAGTTTGCCTGTATCAAAGCCGGAAATATCAAGGCTGCTTAAGTAGAAAGCGTAAGCAAACATATAATACATTTTTTCGCAGCTTGAGGTATTCATATTGTGGAGGTCAAGCGACGTTCCCTCATATTTGTAAAACATGAAGGACATATCCTCTGCAGCGGAGCCAAAATCCTCCGGAAGCGTGAGCTCAAGGTCATTGCGAATATCATAAAACATCCATGACATATTCTCAACCTGAGACGTGTTAAAGCCGCTGAGATCAAGAGTTACGGTTCCTGCGCGTTCGCCGATATCATTTTTATAGCCACGGAACATATTACTCATCGATTCCACGCTTTTTGTTGAGAAGCTGCCGCCGAGGTTGAGCGTCTCAGGATTGCTTAAACTGAACATATTCTCCATGTTCTTAACGCTCGACGTATCCCAGGAGCTGAGGTCGAGGTTTTTAATAGCAGAGGCACAGAATATCCATGACATATCCTCAACAGCGGAAACGTCAAAGCCGCTCAGGTCAATATCTCCGTGAACGCTGCC
>CACXBO010000080.1 GCA_902765975.1 Oscillospiraceae bacterium | reverse complement strand
TTCGGCATTTATTTCCCTGTATATCGCGTGCGGGGCGAGACAAGATAAGGCTGAAAGCGCAAGCTTTTAGTTCATCAGGAAGGAGAAACGAAAAATGGCTAACAACACCAACAAGCTCAACATTCCGGAAGCCCGCGAGGCTATGAACCGCTTTAAGATGGAGTCCGCCTCCGAGGTCGGAGTTAATCTCAAGCAGGGCTACAACGGCGATCTTACCAGCCGTCAGGCGGGTTCCGTCGGCGGTCAGATGGTCAAGAAGATGATCGAGGCTTACGAGAACGGCCTTAAGTAAGGAATTCAAATAAAAAATCGCCGGGGCGGTTTATCCGCTCCGGCGATCTCTTATTCTTCCATATCGGTTATTTTTATCGCAAGCTCGTCGAGCTGCTTCTGGGTCACCTCGGAGGGCGCGCCCATCATAACGTCCTGCGCCTGCTTGTTCATCGGGAAGGGGATGACCTCGCGTATCGTGTCGACTCCAGCAAGGAGCATCACCATACGGTCGACGCCGGGAGCGACGCCGGCGTGAGGCGGCGCGCCGTAGCAGAAGGCGTTGTACATTGCGGGGAACTTCGACTTTACGTCGTCCTCGCCGAGACGCACAAGCTCGAAGGCCTTTATCATGATCTCCGGGTCGTGGTTTCTGACGGCGCCGGAGGAGAGCTCTATGCCGTTGCAGACGATGTCGTATTGCTCCGCCTCGATGGTGAGCGGGTCTATCTCGCCGCGCTCCGCCTTGAGAAGCACGTCGAGGCCGCCGGAGGGCATCGAAAACGGGTTGTGGCAGAACTCAAGCTCGCCGGACTCGTCGCCTATCTCGTACATCGGGAAATCGACTATCCAGCAGAACTCATAGCGTTCTCTGTCAATATGTCCCTCGCAGGCCGCGCCGAAGGTCTTTATCATAACGCCCGCGGTCTTGTTCGCAAGCTGACCGCCCGCGACGACGACGAGAGTGTTCTTCTCAAGCGGCATAAGCTTTTCGGCTTCGGCTCTGTCGATGAACTTGGCTATGCCGCCGGCTATCGCGCCCTGCTCGTCCACCTTGAACCAGTAGCCCTTGCCGCCGGACTGCACCTCGCAGTCTGAGAGCAGCTTTTCGATCTGCTTTCTCGTAAGCGTGCAGCCGGATATGACGACAGCCTTGACCTTTTGGTCGGCGAGAGGCGCAAATTCGCTGCCCTTGAAGAGAGCGGAAACGTCGGTAGCTGTGAGGTCTATGCGCAGGTCGGGCTTGTCGGTCCCGTAAATCTCCAGAGCGTCGAGATATTTAATGCGGCGGAACGGAGGCTTGGAGGCGATATCATAAGTGCCGTATTTGGCGAAGATCGGCGGCAGAACGCGCTCAATGACGCCGAAAACGTCTTCCTGAGTGGCGAAAGCCATCTCCATATCGAGCTGATAAAACTCGCCGGGGCTGCGGTCGCCTCGCGCGTCCTCGTCACGGAAGCAGGGCGCTATCTGGAAATACTTATCGAAGCCGGAGGTCATAAGAAGCTGCTTGAACTGCTGCGGAGCCTGCGGAAGTGCGTAGAACTTGCCGTGGTGCTTGCGGCTCGGCACGAGATAGTCGCGCGCGCCCTCCGGAGAGGAGGCGGTGAGTATCGGAGTCGTTATCTCAAGGAAGCCCTCGCGGGTCATCGCCTCGCGCAGTGCGGAGACGACGTTGCAGCGAAGGATTATGTTCTTCTTGACCTCGGGATTTCTGAGGTCGAGATAGCGGTATTTGAGCCTTACCTGCTCGTCGGCTTCGCGGCTGCGGTTTATCTCAAAGGGCAGCTCGTTATACCGGCAGCGGCCGAGAACCTCTATCCTGTCCGGGACTATCTCAATGTCGCCCGTCGCCTGCTTCGGATTTTTTGAGCTGCGCTCGCGAACGACGCCCTCGACGGCTATCGTGCTCTCCTTGTTGAGACTCTTTACGGCGGAGATCATAGCCTCGGACTCGCAGACGATCTGAGTTGTGCCGTAGAAGTCGCGAAGGACTACAAAGCTGAGATTAGACGATACCTCGCGGACGTTCTCCATCCAGCCAGCGAGACGGACGCGCTCTCCGACGTTTTCCGCCCTGAGCTCGCCGCAGTTGTGTGTTCGATTCTGTGTCATATCTTTTTCTCCTTTGCGGATGATATCTTTACTCTTTTATCGGTTTGTCCGCGCCGAGCTTCGCGGACTTTTCCCTGATGACCGCCGCAGCTTCCGCAGCAGTGAGCTTTACCTGCTCGCCCGTTTCGAGGTCCTTCAGGGCGACGACGCCGTCTCTTATCTCGTCTTCGCCGAGGAAGACGGCGAAGGGAACGGAGAGCTTGGAGGCGTAGGCTATCTTCTGCTTGAACTTCTTTTCCTCGAAGTATATCTCGGCCCTTATGCCCGCTTCGCGGAACTGAGTTGCAACGGAGGCCGAAGCGCCGAGACCTTCGGTCATCGGGATTATCAGAACGTCGGCAGGGGCGGAGGGAAGCTCGGCGTTGAG
>CACXBO010000079.1 GCA_902765975.1 Oscillospiraceae bacterium | reverse complement strand
GCTGAGCCTAACGTGAGCCAGACCTATTATCCGCCTGTCCGTGAATACGAGGTGTCCAATTCCGGTTGGTCGGAGCCGAGATACGAGGCTGTGACTTCCGACCAGAGGGAGACCTATTCGCCGGGCGTTTCGATGAATTACCAGACTTCGGCCCCCAAAAAGGAGAAGAAAAAGAAAAATCACGGCTTTCTGAAGGCGGCTGCGATAGTGCTTGCCTGCGCGATCGCCTCGGCGGGCGCGTCCTACGCTACCGTTACTGCAGTCATGAACGGAAGAGAGCCTGCCCCGACGCAGGTCGTCCTCGGCGCGCAAAAGGCGATAGAGACCACCGACGCAGCCGAGCTTCCGAGCACGGTATTGAGCGAGACGGTCACGGCGAACGCAATATATAAAAATGCCTGCAACTATCAGGTGGTTGGTGTAAACACCTCGGTGAACACGACGAATATTTGGGGCCAGACCACGTCCCGCGCAGTCTCCGGCTCGGGCTTCATAATCAGCGAGGATGGATACATCATGACGAATTACCACGTCATATCCTACGCCGTACGCTACGGCGGCGAGCTCACCGTTATGTTCGAGAACGGTAGCAGCGTCAAGGCGGAGAAGATAGTCGGATACTCCGAGGAAAACGACGTCGCCGTTATCAAGATCGATGCCTCGGAGCTGAAGCTGAACCCGGTCAAGTTCGGCAATTCCGACGCTCTGCAGGTAGGCGAGACTGTTTATGCCGTTGGAAATCCTCTCGGTGAGCTTACCTATACCATGACGCCCGGCATCGTATCCGCTCTCGACAGGGTTATAACCACGCGCGACGACGATACCGGCTCCTACAAGAGCATAAACATGTTCCAGATCTCCGCCGCGGTCAACTCCGGCAACTCGGGCGGTCCGGTCTACAACGCTGCGGGCGAGGTTGTCGGAATCGTGACCGCAAAATACTCCGACGAGGGAGTCGAGGGACTCGGCTTCGCTATCCCGATAAACGACGCTATAGATATCGCGACACAGCTTATAGAGAAGGGCTATATCACAGGAGCGAGCATAGGAATTATGACGCGCTACGACGTGAGCACCTACTACCAGGCTTCCGTTATCCAGACCTACGGCATCCCCGGCGGCGTTATCGTCGACTCCGTTATCGAGGGCTCGGCTGCGGAGAAGGCGGGAGTAAAGGCGGGCGATATAATAACCGGACTGAACGGTCAGTCTGCATCCGGTCTCGACGAGCTTAGAATGATGCTCAGAAAGCTCAATCCGGGCGACGAGGGCACGGTCAGCATATACAGAATGAGCGGCGCCATTGGCCAGGGCGAGAGCCTTGAGCTGCCCATCGTATTCGATGAGAGCACGAATCAGTCCGCAGTCACCGATTCCGACCTCGGCGGCGGAAGAAGCGGAGAGAGCGGTAACCGCAACGACGGCAACGACGGAAACAGCGGTAACAGCGGTAACGGCGGTAACGGCGGAGGCTTTGGCTTCCCGTTCTCCGAGCTGCCGGAGGGCTGGGAGGATTTCTTCGGCTTCGGAAGATAACAAGGAACAAAAGCAAATCGGCTTGCGTATTTGATATAACCCCCATAGAGTAGACGCTTGAAAAAACAAAGAGTTTTCAAGGCTACACTATGGGGGTTATTTATTGTCGAGAAGGAAGTCAATATGAAATAAGCAAAAGATATGGAATATCAAGCCATAGCTTTTTACAAGACTGGATAAAATGGTATAATGGTCATAAAGAATTTAAGTAAAGGCGAGGAGCCGGAACGGAGATCTATATGACCAAAGGAAGAAAAACGACACAAGAAGAACGAGCGGAGATCGTAGCGTTCTGCCCTAAACACGGTAAAGACTATCCTCAGCCTCTGCTTGGCTTAAAGCGCTTCTCTGTATGTTGAAGATGTATGCGGATCCTCCTTGAAGATTGCATACGCCCGCTTTTGGAACGGCTGCGTAATCAATACGTTGTTATTTGTATTTGAATTCCTTGAGCGTCTGGGTGATCTTTTCTTTGCTGCCCTTTTTGACGCCGCTTTGGATCAGCATATTTGTTTCTTTATCATACCAGAACAGTCCCGTCCACGCCCACGAGAACATGGTGAGTACAAGGCTGACCTTGGTGCAGGAATAGGTCTTGCCGTTAATGTCGACCTCTTCTTCGCCGAGCTTCTTCGCCGCAAACTCGCCGAGTGACATCGCGCCGCGGTTATCGCCGGTGCCGATCGGATAGAAGAGTATTTCGTCGAGCTTGGAGGCAGCGAACGCCGGCAGACTCATATCCATCATTTGGAACCACAAGCCCTCGCCGATTTTATATCGTTTATCCTGTTCCTTCCCCTTAAACGACCCTTTCAGGCTGATCGTACCGTTCTCTCTGCATGCGTCGAACTCGCTGTTGTCGGACGGGCGGGAATAATGCCACTTGACCGCCGACAGGTTTTTCTCAACCGTAAACTCCTCCTGCGCCCATGTTTTGCCGTCGCGCAGGGTCGTCTGCGTAATGACGCCCTCGCTCTCGAAACGCTCGACATTGACGATACGGCTTTCGTTGGTATCGGAATTGAAATACTCCGCTGTTTTGAGGTTATCGGGGAACGCGAAATCGGGGACGTCAAAGGCTTGTATTGCCTTTTGTGAGTAAACGATCTCGCCCTTGCGGAATACGCGGTCGATAGAAGAAATATTGGAGATATTCTCCGCGGGGTTTTTGTCGAGAAGGATCAGATCGGCTTCCATGCCTGCCTTGACCTGTCCCTTTCTGTCGGCTATGCCGAGGTGCTCGGCGCCGTTTTTGGTTGCGAGCACAATCGCCTGCATCGGCGTCAGTCCCGCGTCCACATAATACTCTAGCTCCTTGTGCTCCACGTTGCCCGCCATGGTTTCAAACATATTGTCCGTACCCATCGCGATCGGGATACCCGCGTCATAAATGACCTTGAGATTATGGATACTGTGGGTCAATCTGGCTGGTTCCTTCTCATAGGTCATGGCGTTGACAGTCGGGACGAAATGTGCGCCCGATTTCTTCCAGAGCGCAATGATCGGATCGTCCGGCTCGATTTCTCTGTCGAGGATACCGTGTTCGATGCCGTGGATACCTGCTTCCAGAAGCTCCCAAACATCGTCGTAATAGAAAACGTGCGCGGTGGTTTTCAGCCCGTTTTCCAAACCCTCGCGGATGATCTGCTTCATCAGCTCTTTGTCGAGCTTCTGAATCTGTATCTTGTTGTCAAAATACCATAAATCGCCGCCCTGATAGGTAAATTTCAGGAAATCGACCCCGGCTTCCTTAAGCTCCCTGATACCG
>CACXBO010000078.1 GCA_902765975.1 Oscillospiraceae bacterium | reverse complement strand
TAGGCAAATATCGAGTCCTCAAGCTCGGCTGCGGCGTCCATCTCCACGGCGTTGAGCGTAAAGCGTCCGTCCTGCATCCTGGTGAAGTCGAGAAGCTCCTCGACCATCTTCGTCAGTCTGCGGCTCTCCTTCAGTATTATGCCCACTCCGCGCTTTTCTTCCTCGTCAAGCTGTTCATCGTAGGACAGGGTCTCGCTCCAGCCGGAAATGGCGGTGAGCGGAGTGCGAAGCTCGTGCGACACCTGCGAAATGAATTCCGTCTGCGTTTTCTCCGCGCGCGACAGCTTGATCGACATATCGTTAAGAACGTCGACCATATCGCCGATCTCGTCGGAGTATTTCTTCGGTATCTGAGTTCCGTAGCTTCCCTCCGCGATAAGCTGTGCGGCCGAGGTTATCTCGCGCATCGGCTCTATGACCGTTGACAGGAACATAAGGTTCAGTATAACGACGAGGAGCATCACCATCGCGCCGAAGCCGACGGCGGCCATCGTGGTGCCGAAATTTCTCTCGTCCACAAGGCGCATACTGGTAACGTAACGCATAACTCCGATGACCTGCCCGTCCGCGTAGCGCATCGGGGCTGAGACCGCCATTATATGCTCGCCCGTCGCGGGATTTTTCCCCTCCCAAACGGAGACCGTGTCCTCCGTAAGCGCGGCTTCGATATCTTCGGTGCCCGGCGCCGTTCCCGCCGACATCGTGGAGTAGGACGAGATAAGTATCCTTCCGCCCGTGTCGATAAACTGCAGGTCGAGCTTGTTTGAGTCGTCGAAGTTTTCAATATACAGATATGCGGAATCGTAATACTCCGCAAAGGTGCGCGTTATATAGTTGGCAAAGAAGTCCGTCGTCGTCGTCGCCTTGGTTATGAGCCCCTCGCGCACGGTCGATTTGTTGTTCGTTATGCTCATAAAGGAAAAGAGCGACACGGCGAGCACGACGATGAGCAGTATGACGATGAGCGTGCTCATTATCCAGCGCCGCCTCAGACCCCTTACTCTGGGGAGCATAATCGGACTTTCAGATATATTCAATTATCCTCCCCTCCCTTAAGCGGCATTTGATCGGCGTTTACTAAATCAGAAGCCCCACTTGTAGCCGTAGCCCCAGACCGTCGTTATATACGCGGGATTGGCCGTGTCGTCCTCGATCTTTATCCTGAGTCTGCGGATATTGACGTCCACTATCTTCAGCTCTCCGAAGTAATCCCTGCCCCAGACGGTATTCAGGATATCCTCCCTGGACAGGGCTCTGCCCGGATTGTCCATAAAGAGCTTCATTATCGAATACTCCACCTGCGTAAGTCGGATGCGCTCGCCGTTCTTCTCAAGCGTGCGGTTCCGCGTGTTGAGGTGGAAGGGGCCGTGAATAATGTCGTCTGAGCTTCTTATCTCCTCGTCGCCGCCGACCCTGCGGACGAGAGCGTCGACCCTCGCCGTGAGCTCTGCGGGCGAGAAGGGCTTTGTTACGTAGTCGTCGGCTCCCGTCATAAGGCCCGTGACCTTATCCATCTCCTGCGTTCTCGCGGTGAGCATAATTATGCCTATGCGCGGATTTGTCGCCCTTATCTGGCGGCATACCTCGAAGCCGTCGATATCCGGCAGCATAATATCGAGAAGGGCGACCTTGATATCGGGATTCTCCCGCATCTTCTCAAGGGCCTCCCTGCCCGTTCCCGCCTCCACGGGCTCGTAGCCCGATCTTTTGAGGTTTATTACGACGAAGCTTCTTATGCTCGCCTCGTCCTCAAGAACAAGTATCTTCTTCATATCACTGATCACCCGTTATCCATTCTGAGTAAAGCACTCTGAAATTCTCCTTGATCTGCGTTTCCGTAACCGAAAAAGGAAGCCCTTCCGCATCCGTTATCTCCGCCGCGTAGAGCTTGTCCTCGTCCGATGCGAGGCTGAATCGCGCGCCTGCAGAGGCTCTCTCCTCTTTATTGTCGCCCGAGAGGGTGTATACCGTCAGAAAATCGCGTGCGTTCTCGACCCCGTCGCCGATGTAGGAGAATACGACGCCTCTCTCTCCGTTCACCTCGTCGCGGCGTCTCACCGAGATCCTGCCGGCCCAGTATTCCGGCACGATGAGATACCACGAATCCGTGTTGTTCGTAAACGTCGTCGCAACTCTCGCGCTGCGCCCGTAGACCGTGTAGTTCGACCAGATCGTGAGGTAATAGGCTCCAGCGTCCGGGAGCTGAGGCATCGGCTCCAGTCGCGGTATATCGAGAACGTCGTCGCCGTTTATATCCCGGCACCAGACCTGAGATGAGCGCTGCGTGCTGCTCGTGCCGGTCACGGCGTCGAGGGTTATATTCTGAAAGATCCCGGAACGGCAGGCGAGAACGTCGGTAACGAGTCCCGATATGCCCACCGTGCTCTCAACAACAATGGAGGAGCGCCCGTCCATCAGCCTTCCCGTCCTGACTCTTGCAAGGCTTCTTATGCCCTGCGAAAGCTGCACGGTGCTGGAGACCATCTCGCCGTCCTCGTGCAGCGAGTACATCGTCGCCTCGCCGTTCTCGTCGGAGGAGCTGAGCCTCATGGCAACGATATCCGCCCTTCCGTTGTCGTCGAGGTCTACCGCGGAAAATCTCGCATAGTCGGTGTTCAATATCTGGGAGGCCTGAAAGCCGCGCATCGAATATACCGAGAGGATGTTCATTCCGGAGGCTATCCTCCAGCCGACGGCTATCTCGCGGGCGGCCGAGCCGTCCATATCGAGGTAGCTTATGCTGTCGATGCCTGTGCCCTCTCCCTCTATCCTCGCGACCTCGGTGTACTTCCCCTCAACCGTCTGGAAAATAACTATCTTCTGCGGCTTCGAGGAGGCGGGGAAGGAGAGAAAGGCGAGCGCCTCCTTCTGTCCGTCGCCGTCGATATCCTCAAGCTGCACCGCCTGACGGTTGGACCCGGAGGACGGAGCCGAGTATTCGGCGCCGGAGTCCAGCAGCTCGTTGATCTCATTCTGGAGCTGAAGATAGGCGTCGGAAAGGCGCGGGAGCGAGTAAAGCTCCTCTGCCGAGCCTCCCGAGCAGCCCGCAAGAGACAGAACGAGGGCAAAAACAAGCCCGACCAGCGCAGTTCTCTTCATTTTTCCCTCAGCTCCTCTCTCCGGCGCACACTCCGCCTTATATTACAGGGTACATTCTACCACAAACCGGCGGCTTTGTGTAGCCGTTATTTGAATTTTTTCTCCGGGCGGCGTCTTTCCCTTGAACGGGTCGGAAAAAGGTGCTATAGTGTGCAGAGAAAAAAACTGCGAGGTAACGCCATGATAAGTGAACTCTTCGGCGGAGTATACTCCGCGCTCTACGGTCTCGGCCTCTCCGAGATAGTCGTATCCGTCATTTTCTTTCTCATCGGCTTCTTTCTCCTGATAAAGGGGGGCGACTGGTTCGTCGACGGAGCCGTCGGTCTCGCGCACCGCTTTCACCTGCCCGAGCTGCTTATCGGCGCCACGATAGTCTCGATAGGCACCACTCTCCCCGAGGTCATGGTATCGAGCCAGGCGGCGGCGGTCGGCAACGCCGGCATCTCCTACGGCAACGCCATAGGCTCCATAATCTGCAACACAAGCCTTATAGCCGCCCTCACGATAGCCATAAGGCCCTCCGCTGTAAATAAGAAATCCCTTGTTTTCCCCGTCGCCGCGTTCTTTATCGCAGCGGTGCTGTATTCCGGCTTTGCGATAACGGCGGGCAAATTCACAAGGTGGAACGGCGTCCTTTTCCTTCTCATGTTCGTCGCCTATATGATAGTGACCGTCGTGCAGATGAAGAAGAATCCGGAGATCGTCGAGCCCCAGGCTGAGGACGCGGACGGTGAAGAGCAGTCCGAAAAGCCGCGCAAGCTCTGGCAGGAGCTTCTGCTTCTCGTTCTCGGCGCAGTATGCATAGCGATAGGCGCGAATTTCCTCGTCGACCACGGCACCGTCATCGCCAAGGCTCTCGGCGTACCCGAGGCCGTTATCGGTCTGACTATGGTCGCTCTCGGAACGAGTCTGCCCGAGCTGATCACGGCTATAACCTCGCTCATAAAGGGGCATTCAAGCCTCTCTCTCGGCAATATCATCGGTGCGAACTTCTTCAATATCGTTCTCGTATCGGGAGCGGCGATAACTATCTCGCCCTTCAGCGTTCCCTCCGAGCGCACAGTTTTCAAAGTCAACTCCTCTCTCGTGATCGACATACCGGTAATGCTCGCCGTAATGGCTCTTATGTGCCTTCCCGCTCTCAAAAGGGGAAAGCTTTCCCGCTGGCAGGGCATAACTCTGCTTCTCATCTACGTCGCCTTTACCGCATACCAGTTCCTCTCCTGAGGTGAAGCGTATGGAAAGCCTCGGACACATAAGGCTCACGCCCGGAGAGGACGGGCTCGTTATCCTCGACCAGACGCAGCTGCCGAACAGGGAGGTCTGCCTCGAGCTGCACACGGCCGAGGAGATGTACCGCGCGATAAAGCGGCTTGAGGTAAGAGGCGCGCCCGCGATAGGCATTTTCGCCGGCCTCGCCCTCTACGTTCTCTCCCGCCCTCTCGCCTCTCTTCCTTATCCCGAATTTCGGGAAAAGCTCCGTTCTCTCTCCCTCTATCTCAATTCCTCGCGCCCGACGGCAGTCAATCTGAGCTGGGCTCTGAGGCGCATCGAAAATGTCGCGGACGGCAATTCTGATAAAGCTCCCGCCGAGATAATACCGCTCATTCGCGCCGAGGCGGAGCGCATACTCGATGAGGACGTCGCCATGTGCCGCGCCATAAGCGAATACGGCCTCAGTCTTCTGAAGGACGGCGACGGAGTGCTCACGCACTGCAACGCCGGACCTATAGCAACGAGCCGCTACGGAACGGGTCTCGGCCCGCTCATTCTCGGCGCGGAGCGTGGCATGCGGCTTCGCGCCTATGCAGATGAGACTCGGCCTCTGCTCCAGGGCGCGAGGCTGACCGCCTGGGAGCTGCAGAAGGCGGGAGTGGACGTTACCCTCATCTGCGACAATATGGCTTCAGCCGTTATGAAGGAGGGCCGCGTTCAGTTCTGCTTCGTGGGCTGCGACAGAGTTGCGGCAAACGGCGACACGGCGAACAAGATAGGCACCTCCGGAGTCGCTATACTCGCAAAGCACTACGGTATCCCCTTCTACGTTCTCGGTCCGACCTCCACTGTAGACCTCACGGCGAAAACGGGAGCCGATATAAAAATCGAGCTGAGAGACCCCGAGGAGATACGCTCGCTCTGGTACTCCGAGCCGATGGCTCCTGCAAAAGTCAGGTGCTATAACCCGGCTTTCGACGTGACGGACCACTCGCTTATAACCGGGATAATAACCGAAAAGGGCATAATAAAGCCGCCCTACGTCAAAAATCTCGCCGCCCTCTTCTGAGAGCGGCGTTTCTTGTACTTTTAATCGGACAGATACCGTGGTATAATGGGAGAAAAGGAAAGGGAGTGGGGAAATGGCCAGGTCGGAAAATCAGAAGCTCAAGCTTCTCTATCTTATGGACTACCTCATGCAGCACACCGACGAGGAGCACCCCGCCCGGATGGGCGAAATAATCTCCGAGCTTGGAAAGCGCGGTATCTCCGCGGAGAGGAAGAGCGTTTACGACGATATCGAAGCTCTCCGGCTGTACGGTCTCGATATAGAGCTGTCCGGCTCCGGGCGCAATACCGGGTACTACGTATCCTCCCGCGATTTCGAGCTTCCGGAGCTCAAGCTGCTCGTGGACGCGGTGCAGTCCTCTAAATTCATAACTCGCAGGAAGACCTCAGCCCTGATTAAGAAGATAGAGAAGCTCGCCAGCGTCTACGAGGCTAAGCTGCTCGAGCGTCAGGTCTACGTTTCCGGCAGGATAAAAACGATGAACGAGAGCATCTACTACAACGTGGACGAGATCCACTCCGGCATATCCGAGAACAGGAAGATACGCTTCCGGTATTTCGACTACGACGTCCGCAGGGAGCGCAGCTACAGAAAGAACGGAGAGTACTATCTCGTGAGCCCCTTCGCCCTCACCTGGGACAGCGAGAACTATTATCTCATCGCCTACGACTCCGAAAACGCCGAGCTTCGGCATTACCGCGTCGACAAGATGTCCTCGATCTCGACGGTCGACGAGGAGCGTGACGGGCTGGAGGCTTTCCGCAAGGTCGATATGGGCGAATACTCGCGCAAGGTCTTCGGGATGTTCTCCGGCAGGGAGGAAAAGGTCACCGTCCGCTTCGCCTCTCATCTCGTAACGCCCGTCCTCGACAGGCTCGGTCAGGACGTTATCCTCGTTCCGGACGGCGACGGCTTCACGGTCACAGCCGATATAGCCGTAAGCCCGCAGTTTTTCGCATGGATAACGGGCTTCGGCACCGAGGCGCGGATAACCGCGCCGGAAAGCGTAGTGCGGGAAATGCGGGAGCATATAGCCTCCGTAGCCGCAGCGTACAGCCAGGCTGAATAAAACACGCCGGAGGCACATTCGTGCCTCCGGCCTTTGTTCGGTTTTTTCGCCTCAGCTTACTCTCATAAGCTCGACGGTCTTTTCGGTGTTGTAGCAGTAAACGCTTACGTGATCGTAGTCGGTGAAGGTGAAGCTT
>CACXBO010000077.1 GCA_902765975.1 Oscillospiraceae bacterium | reverse complement strand
TTAAGTATCTCGTCGAGCTCAGAGCCTATGAAAACGCTTATGACGCTGGGTGGAGCCTCGCTCGCTCCGAGACGGTGATCGTTTGAATTCGTTGCGACGCTTATGCGGAGAAGCTCCTGGTAATCGTCGACAGCTTTGATGACAGCGGAGAAGAAGAGCAGGAAGATGAGATTCTCGCTCGGAGTGCTGCCCGGGTCGAGCAGATTCTTTCCGTCTGCAGAGAGCGACCAGTTGAGGTGCTTGCCCGAACCGCTCACTCCTGCAAATGGCTTTTCGTGGAAGAGACAGGTGAGACCGTTCCGCTTTGCGACCTTGCGCATCACCTCCATAGTGAGCTGATTGTGGTCGCAGGCTATGTTCGAGGTGTTGTAGTGGCTTGCAAGCTCATGCTGGGCGGGGGCGACCTCGTTATGCTCAGTTGCGGCTGCGACTCCCATCTGCCAGAGCTCGTCGTCAAGCTGACGCATATAGTCCTCGATGCGAAGGCGTATCATACCGTAGTAGTGGTCGTCAAGCTGCTGACCCTTGGGCGGCCTTGCCCCGAAGAGAGTGCGGCCTGTGTACATCAGATCGCGGCGCGCGTAGTAGCTCTGGCGGTCTATGAGGAAATACTCCTGCTCAGCTCCCGTCGTCGATACAACGCGCTTAGGATTCTGACCGAGGATGCGAAGAAGCCGCTTCGCCTGATCCTCAAGGGCCTGCATGGAGCGGAGGAGAGGCGTTTTCTGATCGAGAGCCTCGCCGGAATATGAGTAGAAGGCGGTCGGTATACAGAGGGTCGTTCCCTTGATAAAGGCGTAGCTCGTTGGATCCCAGACAGTGTAGCCCCTCGCTTCAAAGGTCGCTCTGAGACCGCCGGAGGGGAAGGAAGAGGCGTCGGATTCGCCCTTGATAAGAGCCTTGCCTGAAAATTTCATTATCGCAGTCCCGTCCGCCTGAGGCGAGAGAAAGCTCTCGTGCTTCTCCGCGGTTATCCCGGTGAGCGGCTGGAACCAATGCGTGTAGTGGGTCGCTCCGTTTTCAACGGCCCAGTTTTTCATAGCCTGCGCCACCTGATCGGCGACGGAGGAATCGAGGGGCTTGCCCTCGCTTATAGTTTTTTTCATCGTTTCATAGGTCTCGGGAGTAAGACGCTTTTTCATTACGGCGTCGTTAAAGACCTTGGAGCCGAATAGCTCTGGCATTTTGAGCATAGACGATACCTCCCATTTTTTTCTTCAAATGACGGAACAAGTATACCAAAACAGGAGTCAAAATAAAAGGACAATAAAAATAATTTTGTCGTCGCCGGCGAAAAATTTTTTATTCCGATTGACGAAACGGATACGATGGTGTAAAATATCGAATATATAAGGAGAATGATAACCGTTTTCATTGCGGCTCACATAGGAGGTTATGAAATGGCACTTATCCCTCAGGCGAAATGCTCCAGATGCGATAGAAAATATTCCGGGCTGAGAACGAAATGCCCTTATTGCGGCGCAAGAAGATATATTAAATCCAACCGCGCCGTACCAAACGACAATTCAATGTGGAAGGTAATCGTCGGCATACTGCTTCTCGTCGTTCTTATCGTTGCAGTTATCGTCCTGATCGCGACGAGCGGCAATACAGACTCAAAGCAGCCGGACGACAGCAAGCCCTCAGAGGGTCAGGAGACAAAGGTAGACGTTCAGGACGCCGATCCGACTAAGCAGCAGAGTGGTGAGCCGGATGATTCAGGCTCAAATCCGCTGATCCCCGGCGAGCCCTCAACCCCCGATAATCCCAGCACAGAGGAACCTACCAAGCCTGAAGAGCCCGTCGAGACCCCGCAGGTCAAGCCGCAGAGCGTCGTTATTGTAAACGCATCCAGCGGTAAGCGCGCCGGCGTCTACAATAAGGACCTCGATATGTATGAGTTCAGCCTTAACCGTGGCGACAAGTTCGCCCTCGATTATAAGGTAACGCCCGACGGAGTGACCGATACCGCCGTCTGGGAGACCTCAAACGAGAGCGTCGTTTCCGTTCTTCAGTCCGGAGAGGTAACGGCAGTGAGCGCCGGAAGAGCTTACATCACCGTTACGATCGGCGGAGTGTCCAACCAGATACTTGTTCGAGTAAGAAACAGCTGATAATATCTGAAAATTTGCCGCCCGCAAGCGCGGGCGGCAATATTTTAAATATTTCTTGACAAAAACCGCATAATAGCCTATAATACATCTTGCTTCTTGTTTGTGCGGCTTTAGCTCATCTGGTAGAGCGCCACCTTGCCAAGGTGGAGGTAGCGAGTTCGAGCCTCGTAAGCCGCTCCACAAAGCCGCGGACTCTTTAGTCTGCGGCTTTATCTATACAGTTAAAGAAAGCGCAGGTGAAAGCAATGGCAAGAGGAAAGCATGAAAAAAGGCGAGAGCCGAAAAGCAGATCATACTCACGCGGCGGCGAAAAGCGCAGAGTCAATCGCGTCGTTCCGAGGGCGCTCACGTCGATAATGTGCATTGCTCTGGTATTTGTGCTTATCTGGGGCGCGTTCGTTTATTCCCCGACTCCGTTTATAACGAGATGGCGCGAGTATTTTATCTCAAGCGCCATGAGCACTTTCAGGCATCAATGGCTTGCTACTTCTCTTATTCCCGCTTCTGTCATTTCAAATGTAATGACGGCGGCTGAGCAGGAGCAGAAGGACAACGAGATCGAGAGCTCCGATGCCCCGCCCGCTCCGCAGCCTACTTCCGACCAGAGCGATGTTCCGGAGGTTCAGCCCGGAGAGCCGATAGTGATCGACCCGGATCCCGGAGATCCGGACAACGTGGATATTGTCATTCCAAACGCAGGCAGCGAGCTAGTTACCGAGTTTCTCACCGAGTATTATCAGATAGACCCGGACACGCTCCCGGCTGACTTTGACACTTGGGGACTTCCGAATATTAAGGTCAAGAATATAGCCGACAAGGGCATAAAGACGCGCCAGGGCGACAGAGTCTGGGCAATAGACACGATTAACGGGATACTCATTATTGAGATAAAGGGCGAAACGCGCGACGGAAAATATGAGGGAAAGCTTGCGATAGTAAAGGACAGCTCGCAGACGATAATGGCGGCCGTTCCGAAGAACACGGAATACGGCTACACGGTGCGCCGCTTCGTTTCCAAAAACGGCGGCATACTCGGCATCAACGCAAATCCCTTCGTTGATTCCAAGGGCGACGGAACTACTGGAAACGGTACCGGAAACCTGGAGCACGCTATCGGACTTATCGTATCCAATGGCAAGCTGATTCATGAAAAATACGGGCAGGAGTCATATCAGATGGGCGGCTTCGACTATGAGGACAACTTCCTCGTCGGCACGAAGCTTAACCCGAAGAATCTGCGCGACGCCGGAGAATTCAAGCCCGCCCTCGTTGCAAACGGCGAAAGCCGTATCTTCACAAAGTCAAGCTTCGGAATGGGCATACAGCCCAGAAGCGCCATCGGTCAGACCTACCTTAAGGAGACGCTGCTCCTCATCATCGACGGCAGAAACGCCACCGGCTGGGGAACGACCGTTGCAGAGGTAGCCAATATTCTCGTCCGCTATAACTGCTGGAGCGCGCTCGGCAACGACGGAGGCTCAAGCGCCGTCATGGTCTACGACGGGGAGGAGATAACGGACTGCTC
>CACXBO010000076.1 GCA_902765975.1 Oscillospiraceae bacterium | reverse complement strand
TTCAATCCTATAATCCTACGTCTTATTTTTTCGAGAAAAGTGTCACCCATCATTGACGACTCTACAACAACCCATTTTTGTCAATGGTATTGACTCTTTACGTCAAAAACAATATAATTACTGTAAAGATAATATGAGGAGGCAGGTCCTATGCCCAAGTTTCGTGAATACACATTCCTGTCAACCAACGGAAGAACAAAGATAAACGTCAGGCGTTTCGACCCCGACGGACTGCCTCGCGGGATCGTTCAGATCGCTCACGGAGTTGCGGAGCACATAAGCCGCTACGACGGATTTATGCGCTATCTTGCAGAGAACGGATTCATAGCTATCGGAAACGATCACCTCGGTCACGGTCTGAGCGTGCAGTCCGAGTCCGAGCTTGGATGGTTTGCCGAGGAAGACGGCTGGAGCGTCGTCGTTAATGATATGCACAAGCTCCACGATATTACCTTTGCCGAAAATCCCGGGCTTCCCTATTTCCTTTTCGGTCACTCAATGGGCTCTTTCCTCACGAGAACATATATTATAAAATACCCCGCCGAGCTTGCAGGCGCCGTCATCTGCGGAACAGGGCAGCAATCTCCCGCTCTCGTCGGAGCCGGAAAGGCGTCCGCAAATCTCGTTTGCAAGATGAAAGGCAGCAAGCACCGCTCCAAGCTTCTCGCCGGTATGGCTTTCGGAAGCTACAACAAGAGCTTCGAGCCGCGCCGCACCGATTACGACTGGCTCACACGCGAAAACTCGATTGTAGATGAATATATAGCCGATCCGCTATGCGGCTTTATGCCGACCGCCGGGCTTTTCCGTGATATGATGAGCGGCATAAGCTTTATAACCGACCCGGAAAACGTTGCGAAGATGAGAAAGACCCTGCCGGTATTCTTTATTTCAGGCGATCTCGATCCCGTAGGTGAAAACGGGAAAGGTCCTGCCAAGGCCTTCCACGCCTTCAAGGAGGCCGGAATGAATGACGTTACTATCCGTTTCTATAAAAGCTGCCGCCATGAGCTTTTGAACGAAACTAACCGCGATGAGGTAATGAAGGATATTTTAAGCTGGCTCGAGGTCAGGCTGCCCGGCGACTAAACTGAAAAGAATATAATATTATCGGCGCGCCGCAAAAGCGGTGCGCCGATAATATTATTTAAGCTTCAATGCCTCTTTGACCTTTGCCGCTATTCCTTCGGGGGTAAGCCCGAAGAACTCGAGAAGCTGAGCAGCTGAGCCGCTTCTCCCGAATACGTCGGGAACCCCGTGGCGAACCACGGGAACCGGACAGGCTCCGCTCACCGCTTCGCATACGGCGGAACCGAGTCCACCGATAATGCTGGCCTCCTCAACCGTCACAATGCAGCCGGTCTCCTTCGCCGCCTTTATCGTAAGCTCGGTATCGAGCGGCTTTACTGTGTGCATATCGATGACCCGGACGGATACTCCCTCGGAGGCCATAAGCTCCGCCGCCTCGAGAGCCATCGGCACAGTTATTCCGGTAGCTATAACGGTCACGTCGGAGCCGTCTCTCAGAGTGCAGCCCTTGCCAAGCTCAAAGCTGTAGCCCTCGATAGCGTCCGTCACCCTCTCTGTGGCGTAGCGGCACATTCTGAGATACGCCGGACCCTCATACTCCGCAAGAGCGCGGACTGCAAGATCCATCTCATAGGTATCGCAGGGAACGACTACCATCATATTCGGAATAGCTCTCATAATGGCTATATCCTCGTTCATCTGGTGAGTAGCGCCGTCCTCTCCTACTGAGGGACCTCCGTGAGAACCGACTACCTTTACGTTGAGCTTCGGATAAGCGATCGAGTTTCGTATCTGCTCGAAAGCTCGGCCGGTTGCAAACATTGCGAAAGAATTTGTGAACGGCATAAGCCCCGCGGCTGCCATTCCGGCGGCGATGCCGGCCATATTCTGCTCGGCTATGCCGCAGTTAAAGAATCTGTCGGGATACTTGGCTGCAAATTTATTTGAATACGTCGCGCCGGAAAGGTCGGCGTCGAGGACGACGAGCTTGGGATACTTGGCGCCGAGCTCGACCAAAGTCTCGCCGTACGCCGCTCTCGTTGCTTTTCTCTCTCCCATTTCTCAGCCCTCCAGTTCGGCGAGGTGAGCTTCAACCTCGGCTTTTGCTATCTCGTACTGCTCATCGTTTGGAGCTTTTCCGTGCCAGCCGGCAACGTTCTCCATATAGCTCACGCCCTTGCCCTTAACCGTTTTTAGCAAAATTACGGTAGGCCTGTCCTTCGTCGCTCTCGCCTCGGAGAGTGCGTTCTTTATCTCGGAATAATTGTGTCCGTCGACCTTGACAACGTGCCAGCCGAACGCCTCGAACTTCTTATCTATCGGCTCGAGCGGCATAACGTCCTCCGTCTTTCCGTCGATCTGAAGCCCGTTCACGTCAACGAGGGCGCAGAGATTGTCAAGCTTCCACTTTGCGGCAGCCATTGCCGCCTCCCAGACCTGGCCTTCGGCTATCTCGCCGTCGCCGAGGATGGAATAAGTTCGATAGCTTTTGCCGGTAAGCTTTGCGGCAATAGCCATTCCTACGGCAGTCGATATGCCTTGACCGAGAGAGCCTGTGGACATATCTACGCCCTTGACGAATTCCATATCAGGGTGACCGGAGAGATGGCTGTTGATCGAGCGAAGCGTGCGCATCTCCTCGGGCGGGAAAAAGCCGCGCAGAGCGAGAGCCGCATAGAGCGCGGGAGCGCAGTGTCCCTTGGAGAGAACAAAGCGGTCGCGATCAGGGTTTCGCGGATCGGTAGGATCTACGTTCATTTCGTCAAAGTAGAGCACTGTCATGGCGTCGGCACAGCTAAGGCTTCCGCCCGGATGACCGGACTTCGCGCAGTGTACTCCCTCAAGAATGAGGAGCCGCGCCTTTGTGGCAAGGATCTCAAGCTCTTTATCCGTCATAATGTTCCTCCGAGGAGAATTATTTTTTTGCGGCCTTGAAATTGGCCTCCGTTCCGTTTATAAGGCGCTTGATATTTGCCCTGTGCTGGATTATTACCATAACTCCGGCAAATATCGCAAGCACGAGCTTAGGCGTTGTCAGTCCTATAAGAGCTGTAACTGCCGGGACTGCGACTGCCGCCGCGAGCGAGCCGGGAGATACCTTCTTGGTAAGAAAAGCGACAATGATAAACGCCGCAAGTCCGATGACAACAACGCGCCAATCCATCATGCAGGCCACAGCCGCAAGGGTTGAAACGCCCTTGCCGCCCTTAAACCCGTAGAATACAGGGAAGCAATGACCGAGTACTGCGGCAATGCCCGCAATGCATATACCGAGGTCGCCGAAAATGAGCATTCCGATTATCATTGCTACCGACGCCTTGAGCATATCGCCGCCGAGCGTAATAAGTCCGGCGCTCCAGCCGTATACTCTCGCCATATTGGTTGCGCCGGCGTTTCCGGAGCCCTTCTGTCTTACGTCTCCGCCCATTGCTTTCTTTGAAAGGAATATAGAGATGCTTATTGAACCCAGGAGATATCCTATAAGACCAACTGCAACGTACTTTAAGATTTCCATAGCCGTTCCCTCATTCCCCGGTTTTTCCGGAAATATTATAATTGGTAATCTGCGCCTTTTCAAGTGTCGATTGTGCTTAAAAAACGGGCGCGCTTTCGACATTATTCGGCAAGGTTTCCTTATTCTCCGCCTGCTCCGTTCAGTCTGAGACCGGAAAGCCTCGTGACCGAGGGTATTACCGCATTGTCGTACTGCTTAAGCTCCTTTGACATTTTCATGGTCTTCAGCGCCTCGCCCATGTCGCCGGAGACAGAACCTCCGGTAACTATAAGCGTCGCTCCGTTTCTGTGGAGATAGGCAAGCCTTATCTCTCCGGCGATGCTTCCGGTGACGCTGTCGACCTGGAAATCGGAGAATTCTACCGGCTCAATATAGTCTCCAAATCTCAGCTCGTCCCCGGCAAGGGTCCCTCCGCTCGCACGGAAGTTGAGCACGTCCGAGCCCTCGACGCCGAGGTATTCGTTGAACTGGCGGCTGCCCCAGAAGCTTTCCGCCACTCCGTCCTTAATAATATATCCGCTCTTAATCTCCTGCCCCTCGTCGTCTACGGGATAATCGCAGGATGAATCAGCGAGGCTCCTCAGCGATTCTATGCTTATCCTGTCGCCGCTCTGCTCTTCGGATATGGGCTTAAAAGGCTCCCAGTCCGTCATACGTCGGACTTTATATGAGGAATTCATTCTGTCAAGGAAGTATTCATAGATGGGCACTGAGTCCGATGTTGAGAACACTACGTCGATTTTGCCCGGGTCCGGAGTCGGTACGGCTAAGAGCCTGTCCTTTCCATAGCGGAGCGCAGATGCGATGTCTTCCGCCGTCTTCTCCGGGTTGCAGGAGCCGGAATTGAACGCTCTGTAGAGCTCGATCTCGTGTCCGCCCTTTCTCGCGTTTATCACTATCTCAAGCATTGATTTCGGATAAACGGCGCTGAACTCGACTCCGTTTGAGTTCAAAAAGCGCTTTCTCTTCTCAGAAACGAAAAGCTCATAGGAATTAATGTCCTCCGTCTCCGTCTCATGAACGGAACGTACCGCCCTGATGAAGCTCTCGGTTATCGATTCGATATCTACGCTCCCGCGCTTTTCTTCCGCCGTGACGGGTTTTGCGGCTATAGTATAAGGCCTGTTTTTTACGAGAGAAGCGCGGAACAAAAGCTCGGAGAGCATTTTATCTATCTCATTCTCGGAAAGGGTCGGAGCGAATTCGGCGTATGCGCTGCCCATAAACTCTCCGCCCTCTATGCTCTTATAGACCTTGACTCCGCAGTTCTTTAAGTTAACCGCTCTGTTCTGGTCGAGTTCGTGGCGGATAAAGTAGAATTCCCATCTCGTCTCCGCCGTCTCGGTAAGCTCCCAAGCGTCAGCGCCGAGAGCCTTGAGCTTGTTTTTTAATATATCAAACATCATCCGAGCCTCGCTTTCGTCTTCAGATACGGGCCTCCGTCAGCCACCTTTACCCATTCCTTATAGCCCTTGCCGCAGCCTCCGTTGCCGTCTACCCTTCTGTCGCGGCTCGCCATCGAGATATTGCCCAGAAGCTCGGGCACGTAACCAGTCATAACAACGGGAGTGACGACCTTCCCTGTGAGCTTCCCGTCTATGATCTCATAGCCCTTGTTGACTATGCACTGGATGCCCCAATGCTTCGGATCCTCCATTCCGCTCTCGGTGCCCTTGAGAAGATATCCGCGCTTAACTGAGGCTATCATATCCTCAAGCTCGTCTTCGCCAGAGTCAAAAACCGTGTTTGTCATTCTCGTATATGCCTTATGTGCGAAGTTTTCGCGTTTTCCGTTGCCGGTTGGGGCTATGCCGAGGCGCATTGCGCTGAGCGCATCCGCTATGCCCGTTTTCAGTATGCCCTTGTCTATCTCGATAACGTCTCCCGCAAGGGTTCCCTCATCGTCGAATGCGTAAGCCGTGACGCTCTCGTCGCAGAGGGCGCCCTCGTGCATAGTTACGAGCTCGGACCCGACGCGTTTTCCGATATATTCCGCTCCGAGGGCACGTTTCTTAACGAACATATCCATCTCGACTCCGTGCCCGAAGGCCTCGTGGGCTATAAGTCCGGAGATGCCCGGGTCGGTAATTATCTCATATTCGCCAGGGACTATCTTTTCGGCCTTAAGGAGCTCCTCCATCTCTTTCCCCGCTGTCTTCAGCTTTTCATTGAGCCCCTTGAAAATCTCCGGACCGCCTAGTCCGCTCACTCCCTCGTAGATCATCCTAGTCTCTCCGTCCTC